>JALOTJ010000120.1 GCA_025457965.1 Spirochaetota bacterium
ACACCGACGAAGGGAAGCTCCGCCAGGTGCTCATCAACCTGGTGGGGAACGCGGTTAAGTTCACCGAGGAGGGCGGGATCGCCCTGCGAATAGGGGCCCGGGGCGCGGAAAAGGAAACGATTGATCTGCTGTTCGAGGTGGAGGACACCGGACCCGGCATCGCCGAAAACGAAATCGAGAGGGTCTTTAACGCGTTCGAGCAGACCAGCACCGGCATACGAAGCGGGGGGACCGGGCTGGGTCTGGCGCTGAGCCAGGGCTTCGTCATGATCATGGGGGGGGAGCTGACCCTCGGCAGTACCGTGGGGAAGGGGAGCATCTTCAGATTTACCGTCCCCGTCAGGGAGGGAAGGGAAGATCTGGCGGAAAAGAAGAAGGCGCGGAGGAACGTGCTCCGGCTTAAGCCCGGCCGGGAGGAGATCCGCGTGCTGATCGCCGACGACCGTGAAACCAACCGGCGTCTTCTCACCCATATGCTTTCGGCGGTGGGTTTCGTAACGAGAGAGGTCGGCAACGGGGAGGAGGCGATCGGGGTCTTCCATGAATGGCGGCCCCGGGTGATCCTCATGGACATGACCATGCCGGTGATGGACGGTTACGAGGCCACGCGACGGATAAAGGCTGATGCGCAGGGCAAAAAGACGGTGATCATCGCGGTGACGGCAAGCGCCTTCGAGGAGGATCGTCAGCGGGTGATGGCGGCCGGCGCCGACGGTTACCTGGCGAAGCCCTTCAAGGAAGCGGAGCTCTTCGAGGTTATCCGCGAACTGACGGGAGCCGACTACCTTTACGAGGAGCCCGACGCGAAGGCCGTGCCCGAGGGTGGCAGGGAGCAGGTGCGCGAGGCGATTGCGCTGCTGTCCACGGACCTCGTCCACGGTCTTTACGATGCGGTGATAAAGGCCGACATCGAGCTGGTGAAGGAACTGCTGGAGCGGGTTTCCCGGGAAAACCCGGAGGCCTCGCGCGTAATGGCCGAGATGGCGGCGCGCTACGAGTACGAGGAACTGGCAAATCTATTATCCTGAGGAGCGAACCATGGCGACGAAAATTAACGAAAAGCCCGCACCGGGAAACATTCTTATCGTCGATGATACGCCCGCCAACCTCACTCTGCTGACCGGCATGCTCAAGGAAAAAGGGCACCGCGTGCGCCCCGTGCCCGGCGGCAGGCTGGCGCTCAAGGCGGTGGAAAGCGAGCCGCCCGACCTGATACTGCTCGACATCAACATGCCCGACATGGACGGGTACGAGGTGTGCGGCAGGCTGAAGCAGGACGTCCGGTTCCGCGACATTCCCGTCATTTTCATCAGCGCGCTGACCGAAGCCCTGGACAAGGTGAAGGCCTTCGGAACCGGCGGGGTCGACTATATCACCAAGCCCTTCCAGTTCGAGGAGGTCGAGGCGCGGGTGGAGACCCACCTGAAACTTCGTCGTTACCAGATGTCCCTTGAAGTCCAGGTGGCGGAACAGGTGCAGGATATATGCGAGTCGCAGCTTTCAACCATTTTCGCCCTATCGAAGCTGGCGGAATCCCGGGACAACGACACGGGCAGGCATATCGAACGCGTGCAGACCTACTGCCGTATGATCGCCGAGAAACTCAGAAGCGCCAAATCATATGTCAGCATTATAGACCGCGTCTTTATCGAGAACGTTTCCAGCGCCAGTCCCCTGCACGATATCGGTAAGGTTGCCATCCCCGACAATGTTCTGCTCAAACCGGGGAAGCTTACGCCGGAAGAGTTCGACGTGATGAAGACGCACGCGCTGGTGGGCGCCTCGACGATGGAAGCGGTACAGCAGGTATACCCGAAAAACGAGTTCATCAACATGGGGATCTCGATCGCCCGAAGCCATCACGAGCGCTGGGACGGAACCGGCTACCCCGACGGGCTGAAGGGTGATGACATACCTCTTTCGGCGCGGATCATGGCGATCGCCGACGTGTACGACGCCCTCAGGTCGGTCCGCTGTTACAAGGGTGCTTTCACGCGGGAACAGAGCCGCGCCGCCATCGAGGATGCCATCGGGACCCAGTTCGATCCCGAGATGGTAAAGGTCTTTATCTCGCTGGAGGGCGAGTTAGACAGCGTAGGGAAGAAGATGGGGTATGTGCATTGAACGCAAGCATGTCCTTCGGCCGATGTGCGCGGCAGTCGCCGTCATCGACGGATGGCCCTGTCTCGAGGGAGTGTGCCCTGTCGTGCGGCATGCCGTGCAGACCATATAAATTTCATAGACCCTGCAGGGGGACCCTCCCCGGAGGAGGACGCGGATTATTTGGTCGAAACCATATTGCAATCGCATGAATAGTTCCATAGCGTATAACCCGTTATCCGGCAGCTGATAAAGTTCGGCGAGGCCAGTACGGGAGGGGAAATGGGGAAGCCGGGCATTCTGATGATTGCCGCAATGCTGGTGATCGCGGGCCCCCCGGCCGCGAACGAAGGAGCCTGCGTTTCAGGTGAAGGGTGCGGGCCTGCCTGTCATTCGTACTTCGTGATGTCGATTCCCTGCGCACGCGCCTTCTGGCGGTACCAGTCCATTTCGTCCTCGGGCGGAGCGACCTGCTCCGCCTCGGGCCTGCGCTCGAGCCGAATGGCGTCATTGGGACAGGTGGAGACGCAGAGCCCGCATCCGATGCATCGCCCGCGGTTGACGCGCCGCACGCCATCGCCCTCCTCAACGGCATTCACCTGGCAGCGCTTATCCGCGCAGGTCCCGCAGTTTTTGCAGAGCGCCGGATCGATTGTTGCGTAATAATGCGCGTTGACGGTGCCGGGTATGCCAAACCGTGCCGCCATGAGCTGCACGCAGCAGCAGCCGCAGCAGTTGCAGATGAAATAATGACCCTTCTGCGTGTTGCCCGTCATGTGCACTAGCCCCGCCTCCTCGGCCTTTCTGAGTATATCACGGGCATCCTCGCGGGTGATTGTTCTTTTAACGATCGGGTGGTTGTCGAAGTAGCCTGGAGTGTCAGACACCGCCAGGCAAACCTCGCGCGGCATACTGCATTCCCGCCCGAGTAAAGACATCTGTTTTTTGCATATGCAGTCATTGACGGCAAAAGACCGACCGCGTTCTATGATGGCCGACGCGAGCTCATAGGGCATCGGGTGATGTTCCGCTTTCAGCTCCTTCTCTATCGGCAGCACCTGCATCATGTGCGGCCCCGGCGAGAGAAAATACGGCCCCACCGACTTGATGTACTTTGCGTGGAGCTTCGCGAATTCACGGTCGATGCGTTTCTGCTGCAGCTCGAAGATCCCCACGATCCAGGGGACCAGCCCGAACCTTTTCCGCTCCCCGCCGGGATCGCAGTCGACCAGGCCCCGGGCCCACATGGTGGTAAGGCTGTTTTCCAGCTCAGCCGCGTCCAGCCCGGTTCGTGCCGCAATCTCCACAGAGGTTTCCCTGCGAAGCTTGAGTTTACAGAAGAGCGCCGCCTCGTCGGGCTCAAAGATTTTTTTTAACAGGAGGAGCTCCACGCCGCTCTCCGTCCGCGGGAACCCGTAGGGGAGCGAGCCGAGCACCTGTGCAAGTTGTTCATACACTTCATCGTTCATAAGGCACCTCCTGCCTCCCCGCTTAATGCACGACCGGCATACATCGGCGCGAGTATTGCATGACAGCCTGAAAAAGCAATACCAAAAAACGCCTCCGTACAGGCTCGCAGGGTAAAGGTAAATAGTACTTGAAGATATAATTTTAAGCGGCCCCTGTTCTAAGGGGCTTTTTGCCAGGGGGTAAGGGACTTTTAAAAGGGATGGTACTTCGGATAACCTTTTTCGTGCCCCGGGACTTTTTTCTGCGGGGCGCGTAGCCTCCTTGGTGTTAAATGTCAACTAATACCATCAGCCAGCCCGCGGATTCTGCTTGACAAATAGTCGTATACAATATACTTGTATACGAGCAATAGAGGCCGCGATGAAACCGAACGACTGCATCTTCTTCCAGATCGCCAAGACCCACCAGGCGGCCATGAAGTTCCTCTCGGAGCGGATGGCACCGTACGGGCTCACCGTCGTCCAATCGATGGTGCTCGCCTTCCTGTGCGACGCGGACGGCGTGACCTCTGCGGAGCTGGGGACGCGGACGCAGCTTGACAGCGCCACGCTCACCGGCATCATCGACCGCCTGGAGTCGGCCGGGTACCTGCTGCGCGGGAAGCACCCGTCGGACCGCAGGGCGGTTCTGGTCCGTCTGACGGACGAAGGGGCGGACACGGCGAAGAAGGTGCGTGCTGAGATACTGAAGGCGAATCGCGACTTTTTCGCGGCCGCCGGCATCGACGACGAGGGCGTGTTCAGAAAGGCGCTCGCGGGCATACGCGAGAGGCTGTAGCGCGGGGAGGTGTGCGCATGGGCGAATGGAAAAAGACGGGCTGCGTGCTGTGCGCGCAGAACTGCGGGCTCGAGGTCCTCGTGGAGGACGGCCGCATGGTGAAGGTGAAGGGCGACAAAAGCAACCTGAAAAGCCAGGGCTACCTCTGCCGCAAGGGGATGAACGTCGTCTATCACCAGTACCCGAAAGACCGCATAACGGAGCCGCTCAAGAGGAAGGGCGGCGGTTTTGAGCCGGTGAGCTGGGACAGGGCGATCGGCGAGATCGCGGAAAAGCTGCGCGATGTGGTCGAATCGCACGGGCCGCGAAGTTTCGCCTACATGGGCGGCTCGTCGCAGGGCGGACATTTCGAGGCGGCCTTCGGACTCGGGATACTGCGCGGCCTGGGCTCGCAGTACTACTATTCCTCGTCGGGGCAGGAGTTCAGCGGCCAGTGGTGGGTGCAGGGCCGCGTCTTCGGCAAGCAGTACAACATCACCGGCCCGGATGAGCATAACACCGAAATGCTCGTGGCCTGGGGATGGAACGGCATGCAGAGCCACCAGATGCCGCGGGCGCGCACGGTGCTCAAGGGCTTCAGCGATGACCCGGAGCGGCTCCTCGTGGTGATCGACCCGCGTCGGAGCGAGACCGCGGCGATCGCCGACATCCACCTGCCCGTGCGCCCCGGGACCGACGCGCTGCTCATCAAGGCGATGATCGCCATCATCCTGTATGAAAAAAAGGAAAACCGGGCCTATCTCGAGCGGCACGTCGAGGGATGGGAGAGGGTGCGGCCGTGGTTCGACGGCTTCGACGTGGACGGTGCGCTCGCCGTGTGCGGCCTCGACGGGCGCGAGGTGCGCAGGCTCTGCGGGCTCATGACCACACGCAAGTGGGGCGTGCACCCCGACCTCGGCATCTACATGGGGCGCACCAGCACGCTGAACTCGTATCTGCTCCACATCCTCGGCGCGGCATGCGGCGTCTTCTGCGTTCCCGGCGGGAACATCATCCCCGGCTTCGTCATGCCGCTCGGCTTTCACGCCGACGAGCGCGATCCGAAGACCTGGCGCACGGTCGCCACGGGCATGCCGCCCGCGGCGGCCGGGTCGTTTCCGCCGAGCGTGGTGCCCGAGGAGATACTGAACGATCACGGCGACCGCCTGCGCGCGATGGTCGTGAGCGCCTGCAACCCGCTGCGCTCGTACCCGGACACCACGGCCTACGAGAAGGCCTTCGGCGCGCTCGACCTGCTGGTCGTCAACGAGATCGTGATGAGCGAGACGGCGCGCCTGGCGCACTACGTGCTGCCCTGCCGCTCGTTCTACGAGTCGTACGACGCGACCTTTTTCCCGTGGACCTACCCGAAAATCCATTTCCAGCTGCGCCGCCCCATCGTCCCCGTGCCGGGGTCGTGCCTGGAGGCCGGGCAGATATACACGCTCATCGCCGATCGCCTGGGGCTCATCCCCGAAATCCCCGGTGATCTCGTCGCCGCCGCTGAGGGGGACCGCCTCGCCTTCGGCGCGAAGCTGATGGAGTACGCGGCGAAGGAGCCCGCCGCCCTGAAAAGGATGCCTTTCGTCCTGGCAAAAACGCTCGGGCGCGCGTGGGACAGCGCGAACCTCGCCGCGCTGTGGGGAATGCTCATGACCGCGCCGAAGTCCTTCCGCGAGAACGCCGAGCGCGCGGGCTTCGCGAGCGGCATGGACCTCGGCGACCGCGTGTTCCAGGCGCTCCTCGACTCGCCCTCGGGAACGTGGGTGGGCGAGCTCGATCCCTCCGATAACATGTCGCAGGTGAAGACCGCTTCTGGTAAAATCGAGATATTCATTCCGGAGATGGAGGAGGCGGTGCGCTCGCTCCAGCCCGCTTCGGAGGAGATGAAGCTCGCACTGCCCAGGGAGTTTCCGCTGATCTTGAGCGCCGGTCGTCATTACGATTACAACGCGAACAGCCTGATGCGCGACCCGGAGTGGAACGCCGGCAAGCGCGCCGGCACGGTCGCGATGAGCCCGGACGACGCGAAGGCCCTCGGGCTTTCGGACGGGCAGGCGGTGCGCGTGACGACCGAGGCGGGCTCCGCAACGGGCGAACTCGAGCTTACGGACCAGGTGCGCGCGGGGACCGTGCTCATCCCCCACGGTTTCGGCCTCGTCTACGGCGATACGACGCACGGCCCGAACGTCAACAGCCTCACGAAAAATACGCACCGCGATCCGCTCGGCACGCCGCTGCACCGCTACGTGCCCTGCCGCGTCGAGCGCGCGTAACACGGAGAAAACGATATGAAGACCGACAACGCATCGATATATCGGCTTACCGGGCGCGACGCGCTGCTCGCGCTCCTCGCTCTCGGTTCGCTCTGGGGGCTCTCCGAGGTCGCCCTGGGACAGGCGGTCCGCGCGCTCGTTCCGGAGATTCGCGCGGGCGTGCTCACCGGGGTCGGCATGGCATGTATGGGCCTCTTCATCGGGATGACGGGGAGGCCCGGGCGCCTGCCGCTCCTCGCGCTCGTCACGGTGCTCGCAACACAGCTCTGCGTGCCCCTGCTGCAGTGCTCGCCCCTGTGCAAGGCGAACACCTCGCTCGCCATCGTACTCCACGGCATCGTGCTCGCGGGCACGGTCAGTCTGATCGCTTCCGGTTCTGGAAGCGGCCCCGTGCGTCGCGGAGCGGCGGCCTTTGCGGCGGCGCTGCTTTCGGCGACCGTGTTTTACTACGCCGGCATGCGCCTGGCGCCCTGTTCGTACCTGCTGTCGTTCAATCAGCCGCTCGGCCTCATCCCCTTTCTGCTCCGCGAGGGGCTGGTGTGGGCCGCCTTCTCGGC
>JALOTJ010000174.1 GCA_025457965.1 Spirochaetota bacterium
TCGCGCTCCATGCCGGCGCAGCGCGGAAGGGGAAGCCGGGCGCGGTGACGGCCTCGATATCAAGCCCTCCATCATCGTCCAGAAAGTATTCGAGGTGCCCGCTCAAATGTCGCCCGGAAGAATCCTCGTTTATGATCAGCGGGTCCGCGGCAAAAACGGCGCACGCACTCAGCAGCAAAACTGCCGCCGGCAAAAAGACACGATTAAAATAAAATTTTCCGGCTGTCGGAGCTCCTTGTTCCGGCCGCGAACTCCTTCTGGATTTTTTCAGCGCATAGAGGCGCCGGGAGGGCATCATTTATCATCAACCATGCATAAATTTTCATTGACGCAGTCCATGGCACTGCATACCATGGACTCACCATGGGGCTGTAGCTCAGCTGGGAGAGCGCTAGAATCGCACTCTAGAGGCCGTCGGTTCGATCCCGATCAGCTCCACATAGCTCACTTCAACGGGCGTATCTCAATGCGATGGCGAGTGTCGTCCGGTCTGAATGCCGCAAAGTTGCCGTATTCCTTCCTGTAGTCGAAGTAATCTGAAAAGGGATTAAGCGAATAGCTGTACGATGCGGAGGAAATCCCCGCGGTAGTGTCGTATATGCCCGAAAGACAGCTCGTCACCTCGGCTCTGAAGTTCTCCAGGGGAAGCGATGTCCCGCGATATACCGTGGTTGACCCGCCCTCGACAGGCTCATCCGTCCTGGCATAGAAAAGCCGAGACCAGAACGCGCTTTCGTCGATGAGGGGCACCGAAAAATGTCCGGAGTGAAGGCTTCCCCATGTCCAGTTCTCCATAATCGGACCGCGCCTGTCATTAAGGTAACGCATGGATCTGAGAAACGCCCTGTCGAAAATATCGTCACGACGCTCCTCGCGCCCGCTCGTCGTTATATCGTCAAAGAGAACCGATTTTTCGTCCTCAATCGCTTTCAGAAAGCTATCGGAAAAATAATGATGATGCTCGAGGATTCCGGGAATCTCGTTCTTGCATTCATCCCCTATCGTCTCCTGGACAAGTTTTACCAGGAGCGTCTGATAAATAGTTGCGGCGACCGAATCCTTGCGCATACGGTAGTCCCAGTCCAGAAAGTATATCCTCGTAAGGCGGGCGGAGGTCACCGGTATCTTCTCAAGAAGCCGTATGAAAAGCGGTACAAATTTTGCCGCGGAGACGGAATACGTGTCGCGAAGCACCCGCTGCAGTGCCACGATATCGAGTACTCCACCCGCCCCGGTCAGGTCTCTGATTCTAGAAGGCCTGTCCTCCTCGCCGTACTGAACGCTTCCTTTCACGACAGGGGGCACTCCCTCCGAGATCGAACCGCCGATCAGATAGACATCGCGCCCCGCAGCCTCAAAATAATTCGAAATGTCGGCAACGCCCGCCCAGGTCGGATTGAAAACCTGGTTTTTAAATAAACCCGCCCTCTGAAGACGCAATGGAATTTTCCCCGAGAAGCCGCGCAGGGCGAACTCCCCGGACGAAAATAGATAGGCCCTTGGCGGGGACGTTACATTGGCAAGCCGCAGACGTGCCGCGGCGGGCGAAGCGACGAGTGGCACGTCGAAGAGAGCGGCTATATAATCCTCGCCGGGAAACAACGATCGAACGGTGATACAATCGGTCCGATACATCCCCGCGAAGATATCGCTAATGACGGGACCTCGTTCGGTAGAGCGAACGGGGACTGCCACTCCCGAAACGGTCGCTCCCTCGGCCGGTTCAAAATCGCGCCAGCCGAACGCCCCGAGATACTGTTCCGAATCCTTCATCTTTCGTGTCGTTTCGATGTGAAAATCCTGGGTATCGGCTTTCATCGTAAACGAAGAAAAGGCCATGGATGGATTCCTGCCGGTGAAAACGAAAGGCATTCCCGAAAAACTGACCCCATCAAGCTCGTCGTCTCCCACTCTAAAACACACGGGGTACCACGAAGGATAGAGATGCAGGGGAGCATCGAGATTAAAGATGATTCTCGCGCTGCCGTCATGCGTCAGCGAAGCCGGCACCAGGCAGGCGAAGCCCGAGGAGAACGAGCCCACGGAATCTACAGCATGTCCTCGGGTATGATATCGCGTATGGGATGGATCCTCAGCCTGTCGGGAAGCGCGAAGCGAAGTTCCTGATTGGCGAGAAAGGCCTGGGACCAGTCCATCAATAGCAGTATGGCGATAACGTCCTGGGCCGTCCAGGGATCGTCCGGCAGTCGGGAGAAACGAAGAATATCCCGGTACTTTCTGTCTTTCATCAAATTAACGCCACCGGCATAGGCGTCGAGAAATTCACGGTGCGGTGATTTAAGCCTGGCCAGGATTTCACCCGCCCGGCGGTGAAATCCCATAACGGCGGCGAGCCTGTCCATGAGGCCGGCATCGTTTTCGAGAATCTCCTGCATGCGCCCTCTCGCCAGCGCCCTGTAGTACTCGATCATTACCAGGCGGTCCTGCGCGTGGATATAGCCAAGCGCGAAGCAGGCGTCGCCCCAGTTCGAGGCCTTTATCAGCGGCGTGCCTCTCTCATCCCGCAGAATCTCGACCCTGTCGCCGACCGCCCCACTGTAGGAACCGTCAAGCGATCCGGTGCTTTTAAGCAGGAGGCGAACGCCGAGCGCGGCGACTGCAATCGCCACCGCCGCGAGGCCCGCGATAATCATGGTCTTTCTGGAAACAGTCATTCCGCCGAGCAACCGGACTCTCCCGACCGGCCCGCATCCTGAA
>JALOTJ010000044.1 GCA_025457965.1 Spirochaetota bacterium
CCGCTCCGGGAGCGTGCCGTTCTTCGCCATGGCCTCGACGATCGCGTCGAAGCGGCCTATCTGCGTTTCCGTGAAGGCGGCGTCGCACTCGGCCTTCGCAAGGTGCGAGAAGACACCCTTGACCTTCAGGCCGTCGAGCGACAGCGTCTCTTCAATAAAGCGCTCCGCGTGGTACCAGTGTACGCCGATGCGCTCCATGCCGGTGTCTATTTTAAGATGCACCATGGCGGTTTTGCCCATTGCCTTCGCCGCGGCGGCTATGGCGCGGCTCTTGTCGGGCGATGAGCTCGTAATCTCCACGCCGTGCTCGATGAACTGCGGTATCTGCTCGGAGTTTATGGCGCCCATCACCACGATCGGCGCGCCGATGCCGCTGGTGCGCAGAAAGACCGCCTCCTCCAGGTAGGCCACCCCCAGGCAGTCGGCCCCGGCGGCCAGGAGCTCTTTCGATACGCGCACGATGCCGTGCCCGTAGGCGTTCGCCTTCACCATTGCCATGAGCTTCACGCCGGGCCCGATGAGCGAGCGGACGATCCGGTAGTTGTGGATGAGGCTGGCGAGCGAAATCTCCGCCCTGGTGGGCCGGTGCGCGTATGCTTCGTGGGTGAATACCATGGTACGTTCTTCCTCCGGATCGGTGTACCATAGGGCGGCGGCGTGGAAAAAGACAATAGAAATTTGATTTTTGGTAAAGCGGGCGCGGTATACGCATTCAGGCCCATACTCCGAAAGACCGAACCCTTTCCGGGGTATGGTGAGGCGGCGGCGATGTATCGTACCGATGGCCGGAGGCGGGATATGCGCTAACCATCCGGTATTCAGTGCGATATGCTTGAATTTTTCGGTACGCCCGGGTAGAATCCCCTCATAACCCGCCGGCATGCAGACCAGGCGGACATCTATCGGGAGGGGATTGCCATGCTTTCGCTGGGGATGGAGTTCAGCACGCAATCGGTAAAGTTGCTGGTGCTTGACATCCTCTCCGGGGATACCGTCTATTCAGGCGCCTTCCGCTACGACGAAACCTTTCCCCGATATACTACCGTCGGCGGGGTTCTCCCGCATGACGATCCGCGGGTGCGTCAGACCTCGCCGCACATGCTGCTCGACGCGATGGACCATGCGTTCGCCGTTCTCGCCGGGTGCGGAGCGGTGATGGACCGCATCACCGCCCTCAAGGTCGACGCCATGCAGCACTGCACGGTGTGCGCCGGAGAGGGTTTCTCCGCGGCCGTCGCCTCGCTGGTCACGGATAAAAGCCTCGACGAGCAGCTCGGGCCGTTCATTTCGCGGGAACGCTCGCCGATATGGGAAGACCGGAGCACGGAGAACGAAGCGCGGCTTCTCGAAAAGGCGGTGCGGCACCACGGCGGCATGGCCGCGCTCTGCGGCAACCGGGCCGAACCGCGCTTCGCCGCGGCCCAGATCCTTAAATGGGCGGCGGATTCGCCCGGCGAATACAGGGCCACCTCGAACATCATGCTCCTCAGCGCGTTCATGACCTCCATCCTGGCAGGAAGGCCCTGCCCGGCGGATACGGGCGATGGATGGGGCACGAACTTCAACAGTCTCGACATCGACATCCCCGGCTGGAGCGACGCCATACTCTTCGAGTTCGACAATCTCCTGGAGGATCTCGGCGCGGTCGGCACCGTCCGCAAAAAGATCGGAAGCATGTGCGCGTACGACACTCCGATGGGGACGATCAACCCGTACTTCGCCGCAAGGTACGGCATGGACCCCGATTGCGTCGTTCTCGCCGGCACGGGCGACAACCCCGCGACGCTGCTGGGGTGCGGCGGGCGGGCGGTCGTGTCGCTGGGGTCCAGCTACACCGTGAACGGCGCGGTCGCGGCGATAGCCCCGTCCCGGGACGGCGACTACAACCTCTTCGGCTATATCCCGGGAAACGCGATTTCGCTTTCGGTTTTCACCAACGGCGGCCGGGTACACGACGAATTCATGAAACGCTACATACTTTCCGGGGCCGATGGAATTCCCGGCGCCACCGACTGGGACGAATACGCCGCTCGGACGGGAGATGTCCAGCTGGCGCCCGGGGAGCCCCTCATGCTGTCCTACCTGCTGGATGAATCGGTGCCGCGCCGCCCGGCGTCCATCGCGAGGGAAGGATTCGACGATGGCGACGCATCCGTCAACATACGCGCACTCCACGTGTCGCAGGCGCTCTCGCTGCGCCTCCACTCGGGGCACCTCGGCAATGTCCCGTCACTGTGCGTCGCGGGAGGAGGCTCCCGCAACCGTTTTCTGCGACAGATGATCGCCGACGCGTTCAACGCCGAGACATACACGATCGAAAACGCGGAATATGCCGCCGCCCTCGGCTGTGCCGTCAGCGGCGCGTGCCGCCTGCTTGGCCTCTCCCATGAGGAGGCCGCCGCGCGCTTTGTCAAAAAAGCGCCCGGATCGGCAATGTTGCCGCTGCCGAAGAACAGGGGCAGTATGGCGGGACTCCTCAGTCGGTATGCGGCCCTGGAACGGAAGCATGCGCGGCCCGAATAAGCGGCATTTGCGAGGTTTGTGTCCGCCGTACGGGGCGTTACTGTCGAAAAGATATTTTAGCCATATCGCCGGAGGTGATACATGTACACCCTGAGGGACCTTTCGTATCAGAAAAAGGCTAGAACCCGCGATGAACTCGTGGCGCACATGAAATCCTTCACCCTGGAACGCAGGCTGTCGGTCGGCATCTGGTACTTCACGCCAGCGGGGGGCCGGTTCCACGAGCCGTACGTCAAACCGGCGACGATAAAGGAGCGCCTCGACATGGCCGCCGAGATGGCGAAATACGGCGTCACCGGAATCGAGGCGCATTTCCCCGACGAGGTGAATTTCGACAACCTGCATCTCTACAAGGAGCTTGAGGCCAAAACCGGCATCAGCCTTGTCGCCGTGCCGTTCTCGCACTTCTATCAGCGGGACTTCGAGTTCGGCTCCCTCTCCAATCCCGATCCGCGCGTCCGTGAGAAAGCCACCGGTATCGCGGCGGAGGGATTAAGGCTTGTGAAAGAGGCGGGGGCGGCATGCGCCATCTCCTGGCCCGGCATAGACGGCTACACCTATTCGCTCGGCACGGTCTTTCCGTGGATGTGGGGCAATTTCGAGCGGTCACTGGCGGACGCAATGGACCGGGTGCCGGGGGTGCGGGTGGCGATCGAGCCCAAGCCCTACGAGCCGGCGCCCAACAACATCTATCGGACGACGGCCGAGGGCATCCTCGCCGCCGCGCGCATCGAACGGCGGCTCGAGGATCCGGAGAACCGCTCGCTTCTCGACCGGGGCTTCTCCCTGGTGGGGCTCAACCCCGAGGTCGGCCACGTCCGCATGGGCTTCGAGGACGCCCCGGCGGCCTTCGCGCTGACCGCCATGGAGGGGCGGCTGGCCCACACGCACATTAACAGCCAGCCGCTCGGCAACTACGACCAGGACCTTAACGTGGGCGTGGTGGAATGGCAGCAGGCCGAGGCGCTGCTCTACGCCCTGAAGATGGCCGGCTACGAGGAGTATTTCGGCATCGACATCAACCCCGAGCGCATGCCGGTCGAGAAGGCCGTGGAGCTCAACGCGAAGGCCCTCAGGGTGATGAGCGAGCGCATAGAGCGCCTGCCGCACGAGAGGATCATCGACTGCTATATGGAACCGGACCGGCACCGCGGCGAGCTCGAGGAGATCCTCATCGACGCGATGCGGCGGTGATACGTGAGGAACGTGCCACTCGGAAGCGCGGAAACGTTCCCGCGTATTTCGGCGAATGGAATCCGCGCATTAAGGAGGCCCCATGAAAAAAAACATCGATGCACTGGTATCACGGCTCTCTCTCGACGAAAAAATCGACATGATGCACGGCAGCAGGGGATGGCATACCATCACGCCCTTCACCTACCGGCTGTGGAGTTACGGCAACCGCGGGTGCAGGCGCCTGGGGATCCCGGCATTCCGCTTTACCGACGGTCCGAAGGGTATTAACCTGGGACGATCAACCTGCTTTCCCGTCGCCATCGCCCGGGGGGCGAGCTTCGACCCGGAACTGGAGGAGAAGGTCGCTGAGGTCTTCGGCCTTGAGGCCCGTCACCAGGGCGCCAACGCCACGGGCTCCACCTGCATCAACATCATCCGGCACCCGGGATGGGGACGCTCCCAGGAGACCTTCGGTGCCGATCCCTTTCATATGGCCGTCATGGGGGCCGCCCATGTACGGGGGCTTAAGAAGAACGTGATGCCGGTGATCAAGCACTATGCCTGCAACAGCATCGAGAACTCCCGGTTCAAGGTGAGTGTGGCAATCGACGAGCGCGCCCTCCGCGAGGTATACCTTCCCCATTTCAGGGCCTGCCTGGACGCCGGGGGCGCGGGCGTGATGAGCGCCTATAACCGGGTGAACGGCACCTACTGCGGTGAACACCGCTACCTGCTTACCGAAATATTGAAAAAGGAATGGGGCTTCGACGGCTTCGTCATCTCGGACTGGTTTTTCGGCTGTTACCGTACCGCCCCCTCGATTCGAGCGGGACTCGACATCGAGATGCCCCTTCCGCGGTTTTACACGCCCCGAAAAATTAAACGTGCGCTGCGCAGGGGAGAAATCACCGAAGGGATGATCGACGATTCGGTGCGGCGGATCATCACGCAGCTCGAGAAATTCAACCTGTTCGAACCATACTCGAAAGACCCGAAAAAGATCGTTGCCCGTAAGGAACACCGGGACCTCGCGCTGGCGGCGGCCCGGCGAAGCATGGTGTTGTTGAAAAACGACGGCATCCTTCCACTGGACAAAACCGCGATACGATCCCTCGCGGTGATCGGCCGTGACGCGAAAATCGCCGCCCTGGGGGACGTGGCCAGCTCGGCGGTAAAACCTCCTTTCGCGATCACGCCCATGGAGGGAATCGCCGCGCTCGCGGGCGGGAGGATAAAGGTGCGTTATGGCGACAGGCCGGCCGACGCAGCGGGTGCCGACGCCGCGGTCGTGGTGGTCTCGCTTTCCCGGGGCTTCCGGAGGGAGGAGGGGGAGCGGATTTTTCCCTTCGGCGGCGGCGATCGGCTCAGCCTGGAATTGCCGGAAAAAAATGCGCGTCTCATCAGGGAGACGGTTCGGATCAACAAAAACTGTATCGTGGTGCTCGAAGCGGGAAGCGCCGTCTGCGTGGACGAATGGATCGAGGGGGTGCCGGCGCTCCTCATGGCCTGGTATCCCGGCATGATGGGAGGGACCGCCATAGCCGAAACGCTCTTCGGTGATAATAACCCGGCGGGACGTCTGCCGGTGACGGTGCCGAAAATGACGAGGCAGCTTCCGCCGCTGGACACGAAATCGTCCGAGGTGACATACGATTACTGGCATGATTACCGGTTCTTCGACCATCGTCAAATCGAGCCCCGGTATCCCTACGGTTTCGGTTTGAGCTATACGACGTTCAAATACACGGGGCTTGCCCTCGGCAGGAAGAAGCTCACGGGGGAAGGGACCCTCGCGGTGAAAGTCACCGTGAAAAACACCGGTCCGATGGACGGCGATGAAGTAGTGCAGCTCTATATCAGCTACGAAAACTCGAAGATCGTCCCCCGGCCGTTGAAGGAACTGAAAGGATTCAAACGGGTATTCATCCGCAAAGGCAAAGAAGTGACGGTAAGCTTTAAGATCAAGGCGGAGGACCTTGCCTGGTACAATCCGGAGCGCCGTCGCTGGGAGGTGGAGAAGATGAAGTACCGCGTCCTTGCGGGGCCGTCATCGGCCGCACTGCCGCTCGAGGCCGTTTTTTCCGTGGGATGATCGCCATTCATTCCGGGGGATGCCGCACAATTCGAGAAACGGGCGGTGCCCTCGATGTATTCGACGCAATTGACGATAAGTATGGTGGTTCCATGCGAGAAGCCCGGTAATCGCGTGTCGAACCCGGAACGGCACAGGCGGAGTCCGGGCGATGAAAAAGCCGGCGATTGACCGCACCCGATTAAAAATACTTTACAAATAATCAAGCCCATTTTAGCGTACCAGTCGGCTCGCCAGACTGACAGGAAACCTGAAGGCGACGGCTCGTCCTGTCGCCTTTTATCGTTCATGTGCACTTCATAAGCGGGGTTCTCCCCGCATTTTAATAGTGGAGGTCTGTTGGATGCTGAAGGAATATAAAACCGATCAAATTCGCAACGTCGCAATACTCGGACACGGCAGCACCGGAAAATCGACACTTTTCGATTCCATGCTCCTCATGGGGGGCAAGATCGATAAAATCGGCAATCCCGCAGACGGCACGCTCACCTCGGACTACGACGACGAAGAAAAAAGCAGACAGATATCAATACGCAGCGCGCTCGGCTTCGTCGAGCTCGACGACGTTAAAATAAACATCATCGACACCCCCGGCATGTCAGACTTCATCGGAGAGGCGCGCGCGGCGCTGCAGGTGGCCGAAGCGGCCATTCTCGTGGTCGACGCGGTCGACGGCGTGCAGATAGAGACCGAAAAGGCCTGGCGGTACCTCACGGAGAACAACATTCCGCGCATCATCTTCATAAACAAAATGGACAAGGAACGCGCCAGCTTCCAGAAAACCATCGATAACATCGCCAACAATCTCGGTGCCAAGGTGGCGCCGCTGTGCATGCCGCTCGGCGAGGGCGCGAGTCTCAAGGGTATTGTGGACCTGGTCGACATGAAGGCGCTCGTGCCCAAGACGGACGGCAAGGGCGTTACGGTCTCCGACGTTCCCGCCGACATAAAGCAGGAGGCCGAGGGGCACCGAAACGGGCTCCTCGAGCTCGCGGCCGAGGGCGAGGACGCCCTTATCGAGAAGTTCCTCGACGGCGGCGAGCTGACGGTCGAGGAGATACGCCGCGGCATCACGGCGCAGCTCAAAGCCGCGAAGCTCCACCCGGTAATCTGCGGTTCATCGCTCAAGTCGATCGGCATACGGAATCTCCTTAACGTAATAAAGGCCTTTGTTCCCCCGCCCGAAACCGGACGGGAGTACAACGGGCACGGGATGGGAGACAGGGAGGCCGCGAAAAAAGTGCAGTGCAAACCCGACCAGCCCTTCGCCGGGGTGGTCTGGAAAACGTATATCGACCAGTACGCGGGCCGGTTCACCTACCTGAAGGTCGTTTCAGGCGAGCTCCTGCCCGACGTCGAGGTGCTCAACTCGACGCGCAACGCGAAGGAGCGCATATCGAAGATCTACACGATGGTGGGCGGCAAGCAGTTCGACATGCCCAAAATAACCTGCGGCGACATCGGAGTTGTCGTAAAGCTCGAGAAGACCATCACGCGCGACACCCTCTGCGACACCAAGAACTCCGTGGTGCTGCCGCTCGTCAACCTTCCCAACCCCGTCTTCTCGTACGCCATCGAGGCGGGCAAGAAGGGCGAGGAAGACAAGATCGGCCAGATCCTGGGCCGCATCACCGACGAAAATCCGACCATAACCTACGCCTTCAACGCCGAGACGAAGCAGACCGTGCTCTCGGGTATGGGCGAAATGCAGCTCGACATGATTTTGAAGAGCATAAGGGAAAAGAACAAGCTCGAGGTCGTCACCAGCGAGCCGCGCGTGGCCTACCGCGAGACGATCACCAAGAAGGCCGAGGCGCAGTACCGCCACAAGAAGCAGTCGGGCGGGCACGGTCAGTACGGAGAGGTGTATATACGCGTGGAGCCGCTCCCAAGGAGCGGCGGCTATGAATTCGTCAACGCCATCGTCGGCGGCGTCATCCCCAGGCAGTACATTCCCGGATGCGAAAAGGGCTTTAAAGAAGGCCTCGAAGAAGGCGTACTCGCGAAGTTCCCGGTGGTCGACGTAAAGGTTGAGCTCTATTTCGGTTCGTACCACGACGTTGACTCTTCCGAAATGTCCTTCAAGATCGCCGGCCGCCAGGCGCTCAAAAAGGGCATGGAGGCCGCGGGTCCCATCCTGCTCGAGCCGGTCATGGAAGTCGACGTCTACGTGGACAAGGACTTCATGGGCGACATCCTCAACGACATCAACGGCAGGCGCGGCAGGGTGCTCGGCATGGGCGCCAAGGACGAGAACGACAGCGCCGGGCTTTCGGTTGTAAAGGCTAATGTTCCGCTGTCGGAGATGCAGCGCTATTCGATCGACCTGCGGGCCATGACCAGCGGCAAGGCAACCTTCGAGATGAAATTCTCCCACTACGATCCCATCTCCGGCAAGATCGCAGATAAGGTCATCGAAGAGCGTAAAAAAATGCTTGAAGACGAGTCCAATAAATAATACGACTTCACCGTGCAGTACACCGGAAAGCCACCGTGACGGTGGCTTTCTTTTTGGGGCCGGAAGGGACCTTGCGGCGTCATTTCCGGAATGTATCTCCCGGCGCCCGCATGGGAACGGCGGCCCGGCATGACGGGAAACGTAACTATTCCCGCCGGCGACGGTCAGGTATACCGAAGAAGGCGCGGCTCGAACCGGAGTGACAGCGAAGCAATGGAAACACGGGCAGAAATACGGTTTTCCCTCGTCCTACTCATCTCGTTCTTTCTGCACGTGGTGGCCATGACGGCGCTCATGCTTCCGGATTTCGCCGGCATCGCTTCGCGCAAAAGCGTCGAACGCAGGCTCTTCGGCGGTCGCGACGTCATCGTCAACATCAACGAGGACGAGCGGAAAGTCACGGATCGCTCCACGCTCCTGTCCGAGAAGGACTCGGCCGCAAAAGGGCATCTCAGCCGCGAGAAGGGCGACCACTGGCTCAACAACTCGCTCGATTTTCGCCTGCGGCAGGGCAAGGCCCGCCTGGGCCGCACGGCGTCGCGAAGCGCGGACATCAGAAGCGAATCCGCCCTGCTGCTCGCTGAAAACACCGAGGTCGTCATATCGCTGCTCAAGCAGGACTTCGGCAGCGTCCTCGGCGAAGAGGGTGACCGCGAATTCACCACCATCCCGGACAAAAACAGCTTCTCCCGCAAGAACGCGATTTTCTACTCAAGCGACGGCCGCTTTTCGTTCAATACCATGAAGTTCAAGAATTTCAGGTATTTCAGGGAGATGAAGGACAAGATCGCCTCGCACTGGTTTCCGCCGCTTCTGGCAAACTCGGTAATCCGCGGCTACGATCCCGTCACCAGCGCGTACACGCCGGGGAGACTGCGCATCATGGCGATTCCGAACCAGGAGGTTAAGCTCTATTTCACCATGGACCGCGCGGGTACGGTGCTCGACATCGTCATCGTCGATTCAATGGGCAACAGACCGCTGGACTCGTCGTGCACCGAGGCCGTGCGCCTCTCGAAGAACTTCGGAAAAGTGCCCGACGACATACAGGGGAAAGTGATCGTCATCCCGTTCGTGTTCGGGTATTATATTTACTGAGATAAGCGCTTCGGAGGGCGCGGCATTCCCCCGCCGGTGGCGGGGGAATGCAATGTCAATACATCTCAGCGGGTTTCATCTATGACCATCGCCAGGGTAATGCCGTCGAGCACGTCCCTGTTCGATTTCTGCATCCGGCCGAAGAGCGAGCCGAAGTATTTCTTCAGGGATTCAGGGTGCGCGTATGCCGGTATCACCAGTCCCACGTCGTGTATGAGGTCCACGATGTCGGCGATAACGATGTTTTTCGACGAATTGGAGGGCAGGAAGCCGCCGTCGCCGGTCTCGATGATATACTTTTCCTTTAAAAAAAGCGCCGTATGGTAGTCGACTTCTTCCAGCTTGTTGGTCGTCAATTTCAGCAAATCCTTTAAGTACGTGGCCCCCTTGCCCTTCTCGAAGTTGGCATAGATGTAATGCAGGATGGCGATGCCGTAAAACACCGAGTAGTCCTGTTTCCCCGACAGCGCCTTCTTTAAATTGCGATACGTATGCGGATGCATGAGCGTGTAGGCGATCTCAGCGCCGTAGAGGATAATGAGCGCGGACGAGTAGACCATCAGCAGAAACAGCGGAATTGCCGCAAGCCCTCCGTAAATGGCGAAGGTCCCCTTCGCGAAGGACTTGACGTACACGATGAACAGCAGAATGAACGTCACCCAGACCGCGCCGGTAAACGACGCCCCGATGGCGGCGGGCTTGAACGGGATTTTCATATTGGGCATGACAATGTAGGTGAGCAGGAACAGCAGCCATATGAAGACGAACGGGGCGAAGAAGTTGAGCAGGAACGCAAAGATGCTGCCCCCCTCGGAACCCTGCCAGCGGCGGCCCTGCGCGTCAGATTTCAAAACGGTCCCGTTTTCCCCTATCGCAACGATGCCCGAACCGAAGGCGACCATGTCGTTGATGCGCGGGCTCGAAACCCTGAGCCGGGTCCATTTCTCGCCGCCGTCCTCGGTGATCAGAATAGTCCCCTTTTCTCCGCCGATAAATCCCGTGCTGTCGTTGATAAAATGGACCGCCAGGTATTTTCTTTCCATAAAACGATGATTGTCCCAACTGCGGCCGCCGTCGGTGCTGTTGAGGATGAGTCCTTCGTCCCCGACGACCCAGATGTTGTAATCATTCAATAAGAATGCCCGGTTGATGTTGACCCACCGGTTTTTCTTCCTGGCTTCGGCAAGGTAGCCGAGTTTCCAGGTCTTTCCGGCGTCGAAACTGGTTATGACGCCGCCCCGGTCGGTGGTTATGACGCCGGTTCCATTATGAAAAGTGATCGAATTGAGGTTCGATGAGAAGCTTTCAAACTCGATCGCCTGCCAGGAGTCCCCTCCGTCCTCGGTGCGGAAGAGATAGCCGTTGTCCGCCGCTATGAAGCCCCGTTTCGGTGTGAGCATGTGGATGTCGCGAAAGCTGAATGATCCCCACTTCTCCAGTTGCCACGAGGCGCCGCCGTCGTCAGAGATGAGTATAATGCCGTTGCGTCCAACGGCCCAGCCAAGTTTGCCGAGAAATTGTATGTCGGCGAATTCGGTTTTCTCGAATTCACCGGGCTCCACCCGGTATTCAAGCTCGCGGAAGGTCCGCGACGCGGCATCGTATTCGAAGATTGCCTGGTTCTCAAAATCGATCTGCTGGACCTGTACCGGGTTTATCCGCGACATGTCGCCGCTCGTATCGGCGATGGTCGCCTTGTGTCCGGTCACCCACAGCGTATCGCCGGAGACGAAGGCCGAGCTGTAGTTAGGCGCTGAGAAAATCGAGGAAAGGTGCGTCGCGACGGTGGTTCCCACGATGAGCATGATGGGGCCGAGCGTCAGCGCCGCCCAGTAGTAGATTACCTTCAGGAAGATGCTGCGCTGTTTCTCAACCTTCCAGACGTCGTTGAGCGACTTTTCAAGCGTGCGCAGCACGGCTGTAGCGGTAAAGACGACGATGATCGTCCCGATTCCACCGATCTTGCCGGCGTTATCAATGAGGCTGGAGATCGATTCTATGATCGGGTCGATGTTCAGCTTGATGTTGTGCTCGAGCATGAAGAGCGTGACCCGCCGGAAGAGCTCCTCCTTTTTATCGCTTACGCCCGCGAAGATTGAATAGAACGTGAGGCCCACGGTGAGGGTGGGGATCAGCGAGATGATGGTGGTGTACGCGATCGACGAAGCCTTGGTAAAACAGTCGTCAATCATGAATTTGCGCGAAGCGACGATGAATACCTTCGCGGCATTGATAAGCTTGCCCGAGAGCCGTTTGTAGGTTATCTCGCCTGAATAGAAGTCCTCGATGAATTTCTGTATCCAGGCCCTGATCTGTAGTAGACGCGATTTTCCGCCTGCGATTTCCTTTGGCATGGTGGGTCCGCTCCTCTTAACGCTGCGAAGTTGCGCCCCCGTAGAAGGACGCATCTCCCTGCCGGCCCGGGAGATGCGTCGTTTGGATGGCGCTTTGTATAGTAGGCTATGCGCGTCGGCCGGTCAAATAAAAAACCGTGCCGGCGGTTCCGACGGAACTACGGTGCCGGCCCCTACCGTTCCTGACGTGCGATACCGAAGCGCACGAAAATCCAGGGCGCGACCAGGGTAACCCACATGCCCATGAGCCAGTAGCGGAGGAAGTCCGCGGCGGCTACGTCGGGAAGCAGGGGCTTGATGCCGGCCTTGATGATGAAAAGCCCCGCCAGGCCCAGAAGTATCATGACGAGCTGTTTAACGGGAACACCGCCGGGATTGAAATCCACGCGGCCCTTCTCGAGAATGATGCCCACCAGGAAGCCCGAGAGGACGCCGAGCGTCTTGGCCTGCTCGTGACCGGGCAGGAACTTGAAGAGCAGGTAGGGCACGATGAGCGCCGCGGCGATGAGCGCGTAGCGGTTGATGAGCTCGTGCTTCTTCCGTATCCAGGCGACGGCGACGATGTAAAGCGCGAGCGCGACGACGCCCAGGGAGAGCCCTCCCAGCACGTCTCCGAGAAAGTGGACGCCGAGGTAGAGGCGCGAATAGGCGATCAGGAGGATGATGATGACGCACGCCGCGACAAGGGGCGCTCTGCCGACGTACCAGGCGAGCGCCCCCCAGAAGGCCACCGCCGACTGCGAGTGCCCGCTGGGGAAGCCCGGGCTGTTCCGCGGGATGTACTTCTCGTTAAGCTCGTTGATGTTGGGAACAAGATTCGCCGGATCGGGGCGCGGGTTCATCCACACGTCCTTCAGCGCGTCGTTCACCATGGTTCCGACCAAAAACGAGCCGCCCGCGAGGATCGCGATCCGCTTCGAGGCGCACCAGTAGATGAGCGGGATGAGCAGGGTGTAGAAAATCTCGTTGCCCATTACGGTGATCGCGACCATCAGCCGGTCGAGCACGGGCCCGGCGAAGATATGCAGCCGGTTGAGTATCTCCTCGCCGAAAAGGAGCTGGTTTCCGAAGAATTCTTCCATATGGTTCTCCTGGATTATTTTATAAGCGCGTCCATGGCCATGCGGGCAGCGCCGAGCGCCGGCGCCTTTTCCTGGTCGCGTATTATGAGATATTTAACGTTGTGGTCGAGCCCCGCCATAACGCGCTCGTGCACGGTCTTTTTAACCACCGGGAAAATCAGCCGGTGGGCGCGGGAAAGCCCGCCCCCGAAGACGATCGCCTCGGGATTGAAGATGTTGACCAGGTTGGCGACGCCGATTCCCAGCCAGGTCGAGACCTGTGTGTAGATGTGCAGTGACAGCGCATCGCCGCGAAGCGCTTCCTCTTCGATCATGCGCGGATCGAGCTTTTCCTTTTTAATTCGTGCGGTGAGCGAGGATCCGGAATGCTTTCCGATGACGCTGCGCGCGTAGCGCATGAGGCCCGTCGCGGAGGCATACAGTTCGAGACAGCCGGTTCCTCCGCAGGGACATCGGCGGCCGCGGTAGTCGATGCTCGTGTGGCCGACTTCCATGGCGCTTCCGGACTGGCCCGTGTAGACCCGGTTCTCAATCACCACGCCTCCGCCTATGCCCGTACCGAGGGTGAGCATGATCCAGTTGGAGTATTTCCTTCCCGCGCCCTTCCACCATTCACCGATAACGGCGACCGTTGCGTCGTTTTCGAGAAAGGCGCGGACGCCGGTGCGCCGTTCGATTGTTTTAATAAGAGGAAATTTCTGCAGTGCCGGTATGTTCGGGCTGGTGAGTACCATCCCCCTGGTGCGGTCGATTGAACCGGCGGAACCGACTCCGATGGCCCTTACGGCGGAGGGGCCCTGTCCGCGTGCGGCGGATAGCGCCCGTATGAGCTCTATCAGGCAGTTCTCGATTTCAGAAGGCGTTTTCCCTGTCGGGATCTTTTTAAACGCGAGCATATCGCCATCGCCATTGGTCAGTACGCCTTTTATCGTGGTGCCGCCAATATCGATACCTATGTACATGAGGCCACCGTCCAAGTGGGATGGTTCCGCGGGGCGGAGACTTATTAAACAGGCCCGGCGGAGGCGCCGTAAAGTAATTTTTCGGACGGGTGGCATTTTTAGAAGTGTTCATCAAAGGTATGAAATTTCTTATTTCATCGCTTTTAGGAAGGAACGGTGTCCCGAAAAAATAGCAAGTGGGTACAATCCCTTCGTTCGCCGGCCGACTATTTTTTCCTGCGGGTCGCAAATTGCGGGATTTTTCGGCAGGTTGTCCGACAAATACTACAGGACGATACGGCGTTATGTGATCAGGGCCGCCATCTTCGCTCGAGGGGGCGGCATTCCACGCGGGTGCCGATTTTTCGCAGATACTGCGTTCGTAGTGGTTTTTTCCGGGTTTCGGGCTATACTTTATGAGGCATGGAGGACACGAATGGGAAACACTGAAACCATCGTTGCATACACCGGAATTGGGGCGCGCGAGGCGCCGGCCGCCATAATCGGCATGCTTGAAAAGACGGGCAAGCATATGGCGTCAAAAGGATACCTGCTGCGTTCGGGCGGGGCGGACGGCGCCAGCGCCGCATTTGAACGGGGGTGTGATATGGCGGGAGGGAGGAAGGAGATCTTCCTGCCCTGGCGGGGCTTCAACGGCAATAATTCATCTCTCTACGCGGTGAGCGAACGTGCCATGTCGATCGCTTCCGCCTTTAATCCTGCATGGGTGACGCTCGCCGAATCGGCGAAGAAATGCCAGGCCCGTTATGCCCATGTGATTATGGGAGCCGATATGAAGAAACCGTCCGTCTGCGTAATCTGCTATACGGCCGGCGGCAAACAGAAGGGCGGCACGGGACAGGCGCTTAAAATCGCGCAGAAGTTTCATGTGCCCGTGTTCGATCTGGGAGCATTCGACGAGACTCCCGATATCCTTAACGTGAAACTCGTGGAGTTTCTCACCGGGCTCTCCCTCGACGCGGCCGGTCTCGAAATATAAAGCCCCGGCAGGTCCCGGACCGTGCCTGTTTATTCCCCGCAGGCGTTTCCGCCGGGCGCGGAGCGCTTGAGTTGGGCTATGATCAATCCGATGCATAAATCATGAGATTCCACGACATCCCATTCAGAAAGATCCTGATTGCACCGGCGGCGCTGCTGCTTGCAGGCGGCCTCTGCTGTTCGCCTCCGCACGTCCGCACGGGCTCGATCGCGGAGGGACGTCGCGGCCACGTCGTCGATACCGCCAGGCAATACCTGGGGACGCCGTATCGCTACGGGGGAGAGAATCCGAATGGATTTGACTGTTCGGGTTTCGTGATGTTCGTGTACAGTAAAAACGGATTACGATTGCCACGTGCCACGGTTGAGCAGTACCGCTCGGGCCGGCCGGTCTCGCGCCGGGCCCTGGGTCCGGGAGACCTGGTGTTTTTCTCAATATACGGCGGACGTATATCACATGTGGGCATATACGCCGGAAACGGCTCGTTTATCCATGCCCCGAGCAGCGGCAAGCGCGTATCGTACGCGCATCTCGAAAACAGCTACTGGAAGACAAGATATGCGGGGGCCGTCTCCTTTTTTACCGCCGGCAGACGCCCATATTTCTCGAATCTATCAAAAAATTGAGCGTTCGCTCGGCGGGAAAACACTTATTTCTTGACAAATAATTTACGGCATATTTACTTGTAGCAGTCGGAAAAGGATTGGTTGACTTTTTATGCGAATTGGGATATACCCCGGATCATTTGATCCGTTAACCAATGGGCACCTCGACATAATTGAAAGAGCAAAGCAGATATGCGACAGGTTGATCATAGCCATTGCCAAAAACAGCGCCAAGCATCCGCTCTTTACCGTTCAGGAACGGTTGGAGATGCTGACGCGCTGCTGCCATTGTGAGAGTCGTATTGTCGAAAATGTCGCGTTTGAGGGTTTGCTCGTCGATTTCTGTCGTGCCCAGGGTGTCACGCTGATTTTCAGAGGGTTGAGGGCGATCGTGGATTTTGAATACGAGTACGCGATAGCCCTTATGAATAAAAAGCTCGCTCCCGGAATAGAAACGGTGTTTCTGATGGCGAAGAGCGAATTTTCTTTTGTTTCCTCCAACATGGTAAAGGAAGTCGCCAGCTACGGAGGAGACATCACCTCTCTGGTCCCCCAGTTCGTCCACGAAAAGCTCCAGCAAAGGTTTTCCGGCCCGAAGTAAAACGACATATCGGAGGCCACGATTCTTAGCCGATTCAGCGACCGGGTGCGGGCCAATCCCCGGAGCATAGTATTCCCCGAGGGGGACGATTCGCGGGTTCTCGAGGCCGTGCTTCGCCTCGTTGCAGAAGGCCTTATCGGCCGGGCGGTTCTTATCGGGGATCGCGGAAATATCGAGAGGGTGGCCGGCGCGAACCTGGCTACCGACGGGCGCGTACGCATAACCGACCCGGACGCTTTTGTTTCTGACGCGCGGTATCGCGAGGAATACCGCCGGGCCCGCGGCCTGGGAGCGCTCGAAGGCGAGATCCTCGACAGGGCCATGCGTGATCCGGTTATCCTGGGCGCGTTGATGCTCCGCCTGGGTGAGGTCGACGGTTTTATCGGCGGCGTGCGCACGACGACGGCGGAAATACTCCGAACGGGTATAAGCGTCGTCAAGGCGGACCGGAGGGCCGGCGTGGTGACCGCGTTCAGCATTGTGACCGTCAACGTCGACGGCGGGCCGGAAGAAAGGCTGTACGTAATCGCGGACCCGGTCGTCAACCCCGACCCGACCGCGGGCGTGCTCTGCAAAATCGCCGAGGCGGCCGCCGTGTTCTCGCGGCAGTTCCTGTGGATCAGGCCGAGGATAGCGTTCCTTTCGTACTCCACGCGCGGGAGCGGCGTCGGGAAATCGGTGGACAAGATGAGGCTGGCCGCCGAGCGCGCGAGGGAGCGGATGCCCGAGATAGACATTGACGGGGAGTTGCAGCTCGACGCAGCGCTCTCGCCGGAGATAGCGGGGGCAAAGGCGCCGGGAAGTGCCCTGGGGGGGAGGGCGAACGTGCTGTTATTTCCCAACCTTGACAGCGCGAACATCGGCGTAAAGCTGATCCAGTACTTTGGAAATGCGGGGGTTGTCGGTCCGGTCATTTACGGGCTCGGCAGGCCGTACAATGATATTTCCCGGGCCGCGACGGTGGAGGACATCGTCAACCTGGCGCTCGTGACGCAGCTGCAATCATGAGAGCGGCAATGAACGAAAATGAAAGACAACGGCGTAGACCATATATACCGGCTTTTTTTTAAAATGAAGATTGATACCAGAAAAGACAGGGGAGGATTGTTATGAGCATTTCGACACTCCTCCTGGTTTTGGCGCTCCCTCTTACGGGAGCGGCGGGATTTCTCGCAAGGGCGTATATCGGCAGGGTGAAACTCACCTCGTCCGAGGCGCGCGCCCACCGACTGGTTCAGGACGCCGTACGGGAAGCTGAGGCGAAACGCAAGGAACTGCTCATCGAGGCAAAGGACCAGCTTCTCAAGGAAAAGAATCTTTTTGAAAAGGAGATGCGCGAGCGACGGCAGGAGCTCCAGGGCATCGAGAAACGCCTTGTTCAAAAAGAGGAGTCCCTCGACGGAAAGTCCGACCAGCTTGAGAAAAGAGAAAAAACGCTGCAGAACAGGGAGCTTGAAAATCAGGAAAAAGAAGAAGAGTTAAAACGAGAACAGGACCGTCACAAAAAGGAGCTTGAGCGTATTTCGGGCCTTACCACCGAAGAGGCCAAGCAGCTTCTGTTAAAGAACCTCGAAAACGACGTTCGGTTCGAGTCGATCAGGCTTATCAACAAGATAGAGGAAGAGGCCAAGCGCACGGCCGAGAAAAAGGCCAAGGAGATCGTACTGGCCGCCATTCAGCGTAACGCCTCAGATTTCACGTCGGAGTGCACCATCACCACCGTGTCGCTCCCCTCGGACGACATGAAGGGACGGATTATAGGGCGCGAGGGACGCAACATACGCACGCTCGAAAATCTAACGGGCGTCGACATGATCATCGACGACACCCCCGAGGTCGTGGTTATCTCGGGCTTCGACCCGGTACGGCGCGAAATAGCGAGGCTTTCGCTCGAGCGGCTGATCCAGAACGGGCGTATACATCCCGCCCGGATCGAAGAGGTCGTCGAAAAGGTGACGCAGGAGCTCGAGGAAAACATGCTCGAGGAGGGCGAAAAGGCCGCCTTCGAACTGGGCCTCCCCGGGCTCGCCAAGGAGGCGCTGTACCACGTGGGCAAGCTCCGCTATCGCTCCAGCTACGGGCAGAACATCCTTTCGCACAGCAAGGAGGTCGCGAACCTCGCCGGCATCATGGCGGGTGAACTCCAGCTCGACGTAATGCTCGCCAAGAGGGCGGGGCTTCTGCACGACATCGGCAAGGGAAGCGTAGTGGAAGGAGAGGGCGCGCATGCCGTCGTGGGCGCCGAGATGGCCCGCAAGTTCGGCGAGTCGGACAAGGTGGTCAACGTCATCGCATCCCACCACTTCGACAAGGAGCCGGAGACCTTCGAGGCGGTGCTGATCCAGGTGGCCGACGCAATTTCGGCATCGAGGCCGGGCGCTCGACGCGAATCGCTCGACACTTACGTCAAGCGGCTCGAGAACCTGGAGGCGATAGCCTCGGGATTCAAGGGCGTCGACAAGTGCTATGCCATCCAGGCCGGGCGCGAGCTTCGGGTACTGGTGGCCAACGATATGGTCACCGACGAGCGGGCCGAGATCCTGGCGCGCGAGATCGCGCAGAAGATCGAGTCCGAGCTCAAATACCCGGGCATCGTGCGCGTTACCGTCATCCGCGAGACCCGGATCGTCGAATACGCGAAATGAATGTTCGCGGGGCGTACGGCGAAGGCGCGGATTCGAATCCGCGCCTTCGCCGTACGCCCCGCATTCTTATCGATTGTACACCATGGAGAAACCCTTCACCATCATCGCCATAGGCGATATCGTCGGCAAACCCGGGCGGAACATCGTCCGGGAGGGCCTCGCGTCGCTTCGCGAGCGTTACGGGGCGGATTTCGTCGTCGCCAACGGCGAGAACGCCGCGGGCGGCAACGCCATTACCCCGACGGCCGTCGAGGAGTTCCTGGCCCTGGGCATAGACGTGGTCACCACCGGCAACCACGTATGGGACAACAAGGAGATCGAGAAAATCATCGACACGGAGCCGAGACTGCTCCGGCCGGCCAATTACCCGGAAGGGGTCGCCGGCCGCGGGCATGGTATTTATGAGTCCCGTGCGGGCGGCAAAAGGGTCTGCGTGGTGAATATGATGGGGCGCGTGCACATGGCGCCGCTCGAATGCCCGTTCAGGACTTTCGACAGGATATTTCTGGACGTCGCCGGAAAAGCCGATATAATAATCGTGGACTTTCACGCCGAGGCTACCTCTGAGAAGCGCGCCTTCGGCTGGTACCTCGACGGGAGGGCGTCGGCGGTGTTCGGCACACACACCCATGTACAGACGGCCGACGAAGAGATTTTGCCGGGCGGTACTGGTTATATCACCGACATCGGCATGAGCGGCTCGTTCAACTCGGTGATCGGCATGGACACGGAAAAATCGATCCAGCGCTTCCTGCGCCTTACGAAGATAAAGTACGACGTGGCCGCGGGCAACGAGAAGCTGAACGGCATCGTGTTCCGGTTTTCCGGCGAAGGGAAAACGGTCGCGATTGAGAGAATATTACTTGAAAAATAACTCAATTTATTTGTATAGACGAAGCATCGGTCGGCATGGGGGCCCGTTGGAAAGGCCTTCCACCGGCGGGAGCGACCTGCGGGGATGAAATCGCGGGCTGACTGAACGGCATGATCGAACGTTTATCGGAAATACGGAAGCTCGATGCGTCAGGCCTTGGAAGGCTCGCGGGCGAGGTTCGAGAACTGATCATCGACGTCGTCTCGAAGAACGGCGGCCATCTCGCTTCCTCGCTGGGAGTGGTCGAACTTACGCTCGCGCTGCACCATGTGTTCAACACGCCCGCCGACCGCATCATATGGGACGTCGGGCACCAGAGCTACGCGCACAAGATAATCACCGGAAGGAGCGCAGAATTCGCGAGCCTCCGGAAACTCGGGGGCCTGAGCGGCTTTCCGAAGATATCGGAATCGCCTTTCGACACCTACAATACCGGCCACAGCAGTACCAGCCTCTCGCTCGCCCTTGGCGAGGCCGTGGGGCGAGACCTGCGTCACGAAAAGTACAATATACTTCCCGTTATCGGTGACGGCTCCATGACCGGGGGCATGGCCTTCGAGGCGCTCAACCAGATCGGTCATTTAAAGAAAGACATCATCATCATTCTTAACGACAACGAGCACTCCATCTCGAAGAACGTGGGGGCGCTGTCGGAGTACCTGCTGCGCATGATCACCGCGCCGCTCTACAACCGTCTGCGCAAGCGCTCGTATGCGATTATAAAAAGGATCCCGCGCTACGGCAAGCAGCTCTACGATTTCGTCTATAAGCAGGAGGCGCGGGTAAAAGGTTTCTTCGTGCCGGGCAGCTTCTTCGAGGAGCTGGGCATCCGTTATTTCGGCCCGGTCGACGGGCACAATCTGCCGCTGCTTATCGAGGTGTTACGCGGCGTGAAGGACATCAACAACGGCCCTAAAATCGTCCACGTCATCACCCGCAAGGGGAAGGGCTATGCCCCGGCCGAAAAGGACCCGGCGACCTTCCACGGTATCGGCCCGTTCGACAAAAAGACCGGAAAAACGCCGAAAAGGGACTCGATCGCATATTCGGAGATTGTGGGAAAGACCCTGGCCGAGATCGCGCGGCGCGACCGCAGGGTGGTGGCCGTCACCGCCGCCATGAAAATGGGCACCGGGCTCTACGAGTTCGAGAAACAGGCCCCCGGCCGGTTCTTCGACGTGGGAATCGCCGAGCAGCACGCGATCACCTTCGCCTCGGCCCTCGCGTCCAAGGGCTTCAAACCGTTCGTATCGGTCTACTCGACCTTTCTCCAGCGGGCCGTTGACCAGATCATTCACGACGTGGCGGTCACGGCTCAGCCGGTACGCCTGCTCATCGACAGGGCCGGCATTGTCGGCGAGGACGGGGAGACGCACCACGGCCTATCGGATATCGGCATCGTCAGGAACATTCCGAACTTCATCTATCTCGCCCCGTCGAACGGCAGGGAGCTTCGCGACATGCTGTATTTCGCCGCCGAGCACGGCACCGGGCCCGTAGCGATTCGCTTCCCCAGGGGACGCGACGAATCGGGCACTATCGACATCGCGGCCCACGACCGCTTCGAGCCAGGACGCGCGAAACGCCTGTCCACGGGCAGGGACGTGGCGCTGATTGCCGCGGGCGACATGGTGCCGATCGCGCTCGAAACGGCAGCGATACTAAAAGAGAACGGATTTTCCGCGACGGTGCTCAACCTTCTGTCGCTGAAGCCGCTGGATATAAAAAAGATAGAGAGGGCAGCCTCCGAAACGCGCTTTTTCGTCACCCTCGAAAACGGTTATATATCGGGCGGGATCGGCGAACACATCCTCTCGTGCATACACCGCGATCTACGGCAGCGCATGCTCTTCGCCGCGGGCTTCCCCGACCGCTTCATAGAACAGGGGACGATGCGCGAGCTCTTCAGGCTCCACGGCCTGGACCCCGCCTCGCTCGCCCGGAAGATCATCCGGGGCCTCAAAGTCAGAATCATACATGAAAAACGGCATACGATTAGACGCGTATCTGGCTGAAAACGCTCTCTCGCCCTCGCGCGAAAAGGCGAAACGGGAGATCCTGGCGGGCTGGGTACGCGTGGACGGTGAGACCGTCCGCGTTCCCTCGCGTCTTATACGGGGCACGGAGGACGTGCGGGTGGAGCGCCCCGGCGGGAGCTTCGCCAGCCGCGGCGGTGAGAAACTGGACCGCGCTCTCGATGTTTTCGCGATCGACCCGGCCGGGCGGATCGTCGCCGATCTCGGCGCCTCGACCGGAGGGTTCACCGACTGTCTGCTGAAACGCGGCGCGGCGCTGGTGTACGCGGTCGACGTGGGATACGGACAGCTCGATTACGGCCTGCGCGTGGACGAACGTGTGGTGGTTATAGACCGTACGAACGTGCGCAACCTCTCCCGCGGCGATTTTGACCGCGTTGTGGACCTTGTGACTGCAGATTTATCGTTTATTTCCCTCGCAAAGGCGGCGGACGCCATCGTCGCCTCGTTCGCACCGGCCGAAGGCGTGATGCTCATCAAGCCGCAGTTCGAAGCGGGCAAAGGCGAGCACCGGAAGGGCGTGGTGCGCAACGCGGCGAAGCACGCGGAAATCCTCCAGCGCGTAATCCGGGAGCTCGCGCCCAGGGGATTAGGATTCCGCGGGCTCTGCCATTCACCGATCAAGGGTCCGGCCGGCAACATCGAGTTCTTCCTGCACGCGGACATAGGGCGGAACTTCGTCCCCGAAGGCGGCGAATTCGCACAAATCGTGAACCGCGTCGTCGGGGAGGCACATCTGGCGCTCCACGATGTTAAAAACAGTTAAAATTTTTCCTTCCCCCACCGTCCCGGAAAATAATTTCTTGACCGGACGTTCCTCGTTTGGTTTTCTTAAAAAGGCCGGTACGCCGTTTACAGAAAACCGATCGAGCCGTATTGCCGGGTCCCGAATGAGAAACAAAGCGAAAATCCTTGGTGCACTGATTCTGGCGGGCTGCCTCGCTTCCACGGCCGCGTTCGCGCTGGATATGAGCGGGGTGATAGCTTTTCCGGTACCATATAATCCTGACAGGGGGGCTATGACGATCCGGGTGCCGGTTGGTTCTGATATAAAGATACAGATATATGATATCAATGGTGATTCCGTTTACGAAAGGTCGGGAATCAGTGGCGATAATCTCTGGAGCGGTAGAAACAGCGGTGGCAGAAAGGTCAAACCCGGTCTTTATATCATTAAAGTAACGGCGGAGGATAGCGCAACCGGCGATTATGGTAAGAAGCTCATCCGCATCCTGGTGGATTATAAATAGTGAAGGCATTTTCGGCGAAATACCCGCGGTTTATCGCGCTCTGCGTAACATTCTGCGCGCTTTCGGTCTCCCAACTTCAGGCCCAGGACGCGGGTTCGCGCGCATCGTTCACGCGCAGCGGCTGGGTAGGCTCGCGGTACATCGCCATGGGGAAGGCGGCCGAGGCGATAGCGGACGACGTGTACGCCATTTACTGGAACCCGGCCGGGCTG
>JALOTJ010000121.1 GCA_025457965.1 Spirochaetota bacterium
GACCATATAGGCGTCGAGGGGAAAGGCGCGCACTTCGTCGATGCAGGCGCGCGCTCCTTCGATGTCGTTTTCGTGAAGGAACGAGTTGAGGAGGAAGGTGGTCCTGACGCCGTGTTCCCGGCAGAAGACGCAGGCGCGCCTTATCTCCTCGAGAGAGAGGTTTCCCGACTGGCTGCGCAGGTTGTGCGTTTTGCCGCCGAAGTACACTTCGTCGGCGCCGAAGCGTACGGCCGCCTCCAGTTTTTCGATGGTGCCGGCCGGAGAGGCGATGACCGGCCTAGCGCTTCTGCTCATCCCTGAATCCCTTCCCGATGCCTTTCTGGTAATAATATACGGCCCTGTTGTGTTCTTTCAATGTTTTCGAAAAATAATGGGAGCCGTCGTTGCGGGAAACGAAGTAGAGATAGTCGGATTCCGCGGGCTGAAGAGCGGCTTCGATGGTCGCCAGCCCCGGCGAGCAGATGGGTGTGGGCGGCAGCCCGCGGTACAGATAGGTGTTGAAGGGCGAGTTGTGGGCAAGGTCGCGGTAACCGATCCTGCCGGTGAATTTCCTGGTCGCGTAGCGTACGGTGGGGTCGCAGTCGAGCTTCATGTTTCTTTTCAGCCTGTTGTGGAATACCGAGGCCACCACCGTCCGCTCCGCGGGGACCGCCGTTTCCTTTTCGACAAGGGAGGCCAGGGTGAGAAGTTCGTGGACGGAGAGCCCGCGCTCGCGGAGGATTGCCGGGTCGATTTTCTCCAGCACATCCCTTGTACGGCGGTACATGAGCGCGATGACGTCGCGCGCGTCGGACGCCTCGGGGATTATGTAGGTGTCCGGGAACAGGTATCCCTCGGCGGACGGCGAATCGATGCCCAGGGCGCGCATGTGCGACGGGTTGAAGGTGTGGTAGAGGAAATCGCCCGAACCGGTGACCCGCTTCGTTTCGAGCCGCTCCGCGATCTGGTAGAGGTTGAAGCCCTCGGGGATCGTGATTCTGCTTTTCACCACATCACCGCGCAGGATGGCGTAGAGTATGTCGAGCGACGAGGCTCCGCGCGCGATCCGGTACTTGCCCTTTCGGATTCGGGTCCCGGCGATCCGGCCAGCGGCGCGTGCGGCGGTACTGAAAAATAATTCGCTCGTGATGAGGTTATTCCCCTTCAGCCGGTGAGCCACGCGCCGGGCCGACTCGCCTTCGCGGATGATGAAGTCCTCGTCCTGCATCAGGCCGGGCGCCGAGTTGAGCATGAGCACGGCAAGGCCGCACGGGATGAGCGCGGCGATGATTGCGATACGTGCTGGTCTGCGTTTCATTCCGGCCAACCGTGTCCGAAGGGAGTTCGGGCGCGAAGCGCCCGATAATCGTACTCTACGCCCGGCACGACAAAGGTCAATTGAAAATAACGCCGGGAAGGTAATTTTGTTGACGGAAAAGAAAAAATGCCGCCCAATGAGCCCATTCCTCTTTTAATAGAAAGGTTCTTCAATGAGCGACCGACGAAGCACCCGAATCCTCTGCGTTCTGGCCTGTTCGACGCTTGCGCTGGCGCTTGCCTCTCACGGCATCGCACAGTCCGGCGCGACCGAAAAGAACGCCATATACTACAATAAAACCGGCTGGGAGCACCTGGGCAGGGGCGACCGCTACAGGGCCATCCTCAGCTTCAAGAACGCGCTCAAGCAGAACCCGCGCTATCGCGAAGCCCTGATCGGTCTGGGCCGGGCGTATCTCGGGACCGAGGCCTACGAGGAATCGCTCAAGCTCTTCACCGAAGTGCTGAAGGTCGACCGGGACAATCACGAGGCCATGACCGGAATGGGTTTTGCGCTGATGGGGATGGGGCGCTACGAGGAGGCCCTGAAGCTCTTCGACGGCGTCGCCAGGCTTTCGGAGGACAACCTCGAGGCGCGCTACGGAATGGCCTCTATCTATTACCTGATGAACAAACGGATATGGGCGGTCCGCAAGCTCGATGGAATTCTGCGCGTCAATCCGTATCATTACCAGTCGCTCCTCCTCATGGCCGACATCAAGACGGACGACGGACGGCCCGCCGAGGCCAGGAGCTATATTGAAAAGGCGATCGAGTCCGACCGCGAGCTCCCCGACGCGTACGTCAAGGCGGGAGAGGTCCACTATCGCAATTATCTCCGCACCGACGACGCGGACTACCTGGAAGAGGCGCGCGAGGAGTTCGGCCGCGCGCTTTCCATCCAGCCCGAAAACTACCAGGCCAACCGCAGCATGGGTTACGTGTCGCTCGCACTGGACCGGGGGGGCGACGCGCTGGCATATTTCCAGAAATCCCTTTCTTCCTTCTCCCGGAACCCGGTAACACTCTACCATGTCGGTCTCGCGTATGAGCGCTCCGGCGACGAAGCAAAGGCGATAGAGCACTACGCCAGGGCCTTGAAGTACGCGCCCTCGGACGACGTCGTGCAGTCAAAGATCGAGGACGTGCTGGCGCTGGGCGACAGCAAGATCGGTCACCCGCTGCGCGTGGGCTATGCCAACGAGCACTTCGCGCGCGCCCGCAGAAAGGCAAAGCATAACCTGGCCGACGAGGTCCTGCTGCACCTTCGTCGGGCACTCTACCTCAATCCCATGCACAGGGAGGCGCGCGAAAGCCTGCGCGATTATTACGCCACGCTCGATTACTACGAGTTCTTTCTCGAAGAGCAGAAGGCGCTCCTTCGCATATACCCGGACGAACGATATCAAGATCAGCTCGCGACGGCGGTCATCAAGCGGCGCGACCGCCTTTATTTTAAGGCCGGGTTTTACGAAGAGCCCCCGGTGCGCGACGTGCCGGGACTGATGGTGCTCAACCTGTGGCCGGCGATGGGGATATCCACCTACCACGACGCCGGGGCCGTGCTGGCGGGGTATCTCAGTTTTACGCTGGGGCAGTTCGGCCGGCAGGAGGCGGTAAAACCGGGCAAACGCCTCGAGATGACACGGGGGATGAAAGACGGCGAGGCCTTCCTCGGTGACAACATCGAAAAGCTCGGCGGGCTCTTCAGGGACGAGGACCCCGACCGCATGCGTATCGTGGTGTACGGTTCGTACCGCGACGCAAACGGCTTCCTGTCCGCGCAGTTCAGGATTATGGATCTCTCGAGGGGAGTCATCATCGACGAGTTCGAGCTGACCGAATCCGGCAAGGATAACCTCTCGCGACTTGCGCTCCGGGCCGCGCGGCGCATCTATTCGGCCGTACCCTACCGGGGCCGTGTGCTTTCGGTCGGCGACGACGGTATCGTCGTCAACATGGGAAGCCTCGACGGCGTCGCCACCGGCGATTTGCTGGTGATGTACCGCTACGAGAAATCATTTTCGGGAAACAAAATAGCAGCCAAACGCAGGCTCGTCTTCACGGTGAACGAGGTCGACACGCTCGTGGCCTCGGCCAGGCCGGTCGTGGCGAACGACCTGGGGCTGGTCGACGAGGGTGAGGCCGTTTACCCCGAGCGCAAGCGCAGGGCGAAGCTCATCAAATAGCGCTCAGTCCGTTTCCGCCTTTTTCCCGCCCAGACGCTCGACCAGCATGACTATGGCGCCGTCGGTGGTCACGTTGGTGGCCGTGCCGAACGAGTCCTGCGCCATGTGCAGCGAGAGCATGAGCCCCTTCTGGAAGCCGTTGAACGCGAGCATCTCCCCGAGAAGCCCCAGCGCCGTCATCGCGCCGCCGCCCGGTATGCCCGGCGCGGCGATCATGGTAACCGAGAGAAGAAAGATGAAGGGGATGAAGACCGACGGCTCCGGGGCGCCTCCCTGCATGGTGAAGAGCGCCATCGACGCGACCGTAATCATGATCATGTCGCCCAGAAGGTGGATGGTCGCGCACAGGGGAATGACGAAATCGATCACATCCTCCTCCACGCCGTTTTCCCTCACGCACTGAAGCGTGACGGGAAGCGTGGCCGCCGACGACTGCGTGCCGAACGCGGTGAGATACGCCGGCAGCATGTTTCTTAGAAAGGCGAGGGGTTTCCTCTTCGAAACGACGCCGGCGACGGTATATTCCAGCGCGATGAAGGCGAACTGGAGCGCGATGATCACCAGGTAGAGCCTCCCGAACGAGGAGAGTATGGGGACGATCCTGCCGGAGGCGCTGAGTGACACGAAGAGCGAGCCGATATACAACGGCAGTACCGGAATGATGATGCGACGGATGACCGTGTCCATAATCTCCTTGAGCTCCATGAACAGGCGGGCGAATGCCGATTCCCTTTTGCCGGCCAGGGCAAGCCCCAGCAGGAACGAAAGCACCAGCGCCGTGAAGACGGGCAGGGGAGGAGGGATGGTGAGGGTGAACGCCGATTTAATCGCCCCGCCGTCGGAGCCTGCAAGCGCCCCCCCGGTGATGAAGCCGGAAAGGACGCTCCCCGCCGCGTATGCCGCGAATCCGCCCGCGAGCGTCGATCCGAGCGCGAGCGATACCGTGACGAGCAGCATGCGGCCCGCCCTGCGGCCGATGTCGATGATGCCCGGCGTCACGAAACCGAGGATGATGAGCGGTATGAGAAATTTTAAAAATTCGCCGAAGAGCTCTTCGGCGGTCTTGACGGCGCGCAGAAGCGCGGTCATTTCGAAGTGCGCGGCGGCGATGCCGATACCGATTCCCGCTATTATGCCGGCCAGAAGTCTGAAAATAAGGGCGTCTCTGAGTTTCATGGGGCGGTGCCTGTATGCCGGCCGGCCGGCAGGATGAAGTCGAAATAATGATACAACGTAAGGGGGCCCGAGCGGTGTTTTGTCAAGGTCTTTAGCGCCTTGCCGGAACGGGTTTTAATCCGCCGCGAATTCCAGGAGAGCGTTCGGATCGGGCCGGTTTCGAAGAGGTTCACCGGCGGAATTTCCGGCGCAGGATTCCACCGGTACGGTACCGTTATGCGGTCACCTTCCGGAATCCCGCTTCTTCTCCAGGGCGATCGCCGCCTCGCGCATTTCGTCGGCCCTGTCGCGGTCTCCCATGTGAAGGTAGACCTCGGACAGGCCGTAAAGCGTTTCGGGATTGGCCGGATTGATCTCGCGGGCGCGTTCGAAGTTCCGTATGGCCTGCTTTAGAATATGCTTCCTGTTGCGGGCGTAGCGTTTGACGAAGTAGAGGTGTCCCAGATACACGTGGGCCTTTTCGTTGTCGGGGCGTATCTTTTTTATCTCTTCAAGCGTGGCGATGGCATCGTCCGGACGCGCCGCGCGCCGGTAAAGCTCCGCAAGGCCGAAGTAGGCCTCGATGTATGCCGGGTTCTTTTCGATCGCCTCTTTATACATGGCCGTGGCCCGGGCATTGTCGCCCTTTTGTTCATCCTCGAGCGCCCGGGCGAGGATACGCTCGCCGGCCTCCCTGCCCACGGCGTACGCGGCGGCGAAATGCCGGTCGGCGCTTGCGGTGTCCTTTCGTTCAATGTACCAGCGCACAAGGCCGAGGTGTGCCCGGACATATGACGGGTCGATGCTGACGGCGCTTGTGTAATGTGCGAAGGCGGCCTGGCGGTAGCCGAAGAAGTCGCGTATCTCACCGGCGATGAGCTGGACATCGGCCTGGTCCGTTTTGACCGCGAGCGAGCGGTCCAGGTAATCGAGCGCTTGCCGTTTTTTATTTAGGACGATGAGGATACGCGCCATTTTATTGGCCGCGTCGTACAGGGAGGGGTTGAGTTCGAGCGCGCGCTCGAGGTTCTCCATGGCCGCCGGATACATTTCGGACTCGAACTGGATGGTGCCCCTGCGATAATAATATTCCCAGCCGGCGCCGTCGACGAAGCTGACGGCGCTGAGGGAAATTATTACCGCGAGTGCGCAATTTATTATTGACTTTTGGAACATGAAATTTATAAGGGTACTCGCTTCAAAGTGGTCAGGTAGCTCAGTCGGTAGAGCAGAGGACTGAAAATCCTCGTGTCGACGGTTCGATTCCGCCCCTGACCACATCGTTTAATTTAAAGGGACCGAAGGGTTCCTTTATTATTTTCTTCCTCGGTGTGCCTGCACAATAGTATTATCGGTACAAACAATATTTTTTCATGCCCGGAATTTAAGCACGAACCTCGAACCGGCTTCCCGTTCTATCTTGATTGTGCCGCCGATTTGCTTGACCATCAGGCCGACAGGCATCAGCCCGAAGCAGGAGGATTTTTAGAAGCCGGCCGTTTCGGGCAGTCCCACGCCGTCGTCCTGGAATGCCATTTCCATCGTTCCGTCTTCGAGCTCAGGCAGCGAGACCGCGACAGCCCCTTTCCGTGAAGGCGCGCTCCAGGCTGTTTCTGTGTTCATCGTCCCGTTCGACGATAAGGATGCCGAACGACGCCTGGACCGGTTTCCCGGCGATCAGGCCGCTGACTTTCCCGATCAGTTCGGCGGCGGAGAAGTGCACCGCCGGGTGGTCGCTGGCGCCGTTTTCAAGGCTGATGCGGCGGATTCCATCGGTTATAAACGTGGCCGAGATCTTCAGCACCGGCACCTCGTTGAATTCGAGATACTCGTCCATGCGCGGCAGGCGGCAGAAACCCCAGCCGTCGATTTCGGGAATGTGGATATCGGTGATGATGAGGTCGGGTGCGCCGTGCTCGGAAAGGGCCTTCATGGCGCCCGCGACGCTCTCGGAGGACAGTACCGTAAAACCAGCGCTCGCAAGTATTGCCTGGATTATCCGCAGTACCTGGTGCTCGTCGTTGACGACGAGCACCAGTTTATCTTTGCTTCGCATGGTGGTCTCCTGCGGTGTGAATATCTATTGACAGTACGCCATTTTACCAGTGTAGTCAAATACTAATCCCGGGGCATTCGGGAAGTCGGTTCGTGTCCAGACAGGACCCTGTATAATTCTTACTGAAATGGAGACCGTAATGAAAGCAGTCATCAAAGCGGTGAAATATATCTCCCTCGCGCTGTCCGCAGTGATCGTACTCGCCGTCGTGATATACCTCTTTCTCCCCAAGGGTCCCCGCGATCTCATGGAGTTCGACGATCCCTGCGGTAGGGAAC
>JALOTJ010000045.1 GCA_025457965.1 Spirochaetota bacterium
CGCGCCGAAAACGGCATGACGAGCATTGCCGCCGCGAGCGCTTTGTTGTTTATGCTCACAGGTTAAATCTTCAGCAGTCGTTTCGCGTTCCCTCGGAGCCACAGCGCCTTTACCTCGTCCTTGAGCGGCAGTGCCATGACCTCTTTCACTCCGGTCTTGAAGTCCTGTGCCGGCCACGCGGTTGCGAAAAGTATCTTCTCCCGGAGAATTGTGTTGCCATAGCGCATCAGCGTGTCCCAGCCCGAGCCGTCGGCGGCAAGGTAGCGCGGATTTATCGCCGCGATGTCGGTATACACGTTCTCATGCCGCCAGAGCACGGCCATCATCTCCGGCACCCACGGCCAGCCGCCGTGCCCCGCGATTATTTTAAGCTCGGGAAAATGCCCGGCCACCTCGTCGAGGTAGATGGGACGCCCGAAATCCATCGGCAGCGTCGGCACGAAATTCAGCGAGGTGTGTATCCATATCGGCATATCCAGTTCCACGCACTTCGCATAGAGTGGATAGTAGAGCTTGTCGTTGCTGTTGATCTTGTGCAGCCACGGCTCGAGGCAGAGGCATTTCATGTTCATGTTCTTCGCGAGATGTTCGATCTGGCGCACCGCCTTCATGCCCTTGTGGGGATCGACCGCCCCCATGAACATGAAACGTTCCGGATTTCGCCTCACGAATTCATGAACCGCCTCGTTCGGCGTCACCATGTTGAAGGTGGTCTCCGCGTCCTCGGCGGTGAGAAGTACCCTGTCGATCCCGGCATCGTCCATGAGGGCGAGCAGAAAGCCCGCGGGATCCCCCTTCATCGCCGTCATCGCGGCCTCCTTCTCCGTATCCGAATAGAGCTGGTTATATTTCGCGAATGGGCCCGTTGGGTTCGCGAAACCGTCCAGCGTCTCCGGAAGCGGGGGGATCACGCACACGTCGATTACTCCGGTACTACCGTTGTCATTCATTATGTGTTCCTCGTAACTTATGATTCTCTGTTATTCAACACCGCACCAGCGCAGGATGAAATCGGCCAGTATTGCCGACGTCTTTACGACCTGGTCAACGGGGACATATTCATCCTCGGTGTGAGCCTGCCTAATACTGCCGGGACCGAACATGAATGTCGGGGTCCGGGGGTCTATATTGAGAAGCTGCTGCATGTCGGCGGGACTGACGAAACCGACGGGCTCGGCCGCGTTCCCGGCAACCGCACGTATCGAATCGCGAAAAAGCTTTACGCTTTCGTGCGTTTCGCTGATCTCGGCGGGGTAACTCCTTCCCCCGAGGATAATCCAGGAGAATTCCGGCCTCTCTTTCGCCAGCCAGGGATCGGTATCGGTCACCGATAAAATTACTTCCTGCATGGCGTCCGCTATGCGCTTCGGGTCTTCCCCCGGCATCACCGCCGCTCTCGTCCACACCTGCGCCCTGCCGGGTATCCTGCCGATATTTCCGTTGTCGGCCCTCATCATGTTAACCACCGGCGATGAAGCCGCCACGTCCGGGGCATGGGAGTAGCGCGGGTCTATCATCGTACTCTTCCGCAGATCCCGCCACTTCTCGATCCCCCTGACCACCACCCCGGCCTTTTCCAGGGCGTTCACTCCTTCCCACATCATGGTCGAATGGGCACCGCTCCCTTTTACCGTGACAATGAGGTACGCTCCCCCGGTAAGGGCGGTACAGAGCTTCATGTCGGTCGGTTCCGGTATGACGCAGGCATCGGCCCGGATACCTTTTTCCTGCAATGCCAGTATCCCGTTGCCGGGCCCCTCCTCCTCTATCACACCCGATACGATGAGGTCACCCTTCAGACCGGCGCCGCTTTCGATGATCGATTTCACCGCATACAGCATGGCGGCGGCCCCTCCTTTCATATCACAGGAACCCCTCCCGTAAAGCAACCCGTCCTCGATACCGGCTTTCCACGGATCCCTGGTCCAGAGCGACCGGTCGACGTCTACCACGTCGAGATGAAAATTGAGCATGAGGCTGCGTCCGTTCCCCTTTCCGGGCAGTACGCCGACAACGTTGGGCCTGTTTTCATAGGGATGGCTGAACCGGTAAAAAGATTCGGGATATCTTTTCGCGAGTTTTTCAGGATCGATGTCGAATGTATTCACCTGGAACCCGGTACGGTCCAGCCATTGCGCCAGCCATCTGCCCATTTCGGCTTCCTTACCGGTCGGCGAAGGAATGCCGATCATCTCGCTTAAAAGGGCCGTTATTTCATTCCGCGAAGCTAAAATGCCGCTTCGAATAATATCACTGTTCATTACTGATCCCTTGCGTGCTTACCGGTTCTTTCTGACAAACAGGTAATACCCGCAGCCGAGTAGCACCCATCCTATAAACACCCCGAGCGCCCATATTTTCAGAATGGCCAGCGCTATAACCCAGGTCGGTACCACGGCGATCGCCGCGATTATCGGTATATAGGGATACCCGTGGATCCTGTAGGGGCGCTCCAGCTCCGGCTCCTTTCGTCTCAGCATGAGTACCGTCAGCGCAACAAGAAAGTAACTGACCAGTACCGATGCCGCCGCCGTATCAAAAAGCACGATCAGTTCCTGTATGAAGCTGCCCGCGATCCCCAGCGCCCCGATAAAAATGATACCAGCGTAGGGTACATTGGTTTTACCGCTCAGCTTCCCGAATAGTGCGGGCATCTCCCGGTCCTGCGCCATGGCGTACAGCAGTCGCGAGCCCCCCACCATGAACGCGTTCATCGTGGTAATGAGGCCGCATATGCCGGCGATGATGATGATATACGCCCCATTCGGCCCCATGGCTTTAAGGACCGAGGGCATGATGGGAATATTCTCAGTGCTCGACGCGATGACTTCCCAGGGGACGACCCCGGCGGTGACCACCAGTACCGCGATGTACATGAACGCGACAAAGAATATCGACGCCGGAATAATAAACACCATCTTTCGAATGGGCGCGTTGACCTCTTCAGCGGCCTGGGGGAGCACATCGTACCCCATGAATGCCAGCATGGCAATCGGGATCATAAGAAAGATGCCGCCGGCGCCGCGCCCGAAGAAGGGCTTGAAATTCTCCACCTCCAGCTCGGGTACACCCGCGATGATGAAAATGATGATCCCGGCAAAAAGGGCGACCGTCAACAGGAATTGAACGATTCCGGAAAAACGGATGCCCGCCAGGTTGACGACGGTAAAAAACAGCGCCAGGGAAGCCCCGACAATCGAAGGCTCGAGCGACGGGAATATGCCGTGCACCAGCTTCCCCAGGATTATGCATTCACCGGGCATCATGGCGGCATAGGCAAGGACCAGGAGCCAGCCGGCGATGAATCCGACGAACTTGCCAATTCCCCGGCGCACATAAATATAGGCGCCGCCGGCGTAGGGCATTGCGGAGCATAACTCGGCGAAGCAAAGACCGACGAAAAGGGTCAGAACCGACGCGACGCCGATTGATATCAGCACCGCGGGGCCGGCCCGGTCGAGAAAAACATTGGCAAGAACGGCCCAGGCCATGCCAACCATGGCGCCGGTTATCAGGGTGAACAGGGTAACCAGGGTGAGCCCCTTAACCAGTTTGTTTTCTTTTTCCACGTTTGATCCTCCATTCATTATAAGATGAAATTATTCAAGAAACCCGACAATTGTATCCGTATTCACAACGGGACCGATACGCCGGTCAAAGCTCGCGATCGCCAGCGTGTGATCTTCATCATTCGCCGCGGCGTATGCACCGGCTGCCAGTTTTTCCCTTGCGGCCATAACCGCACCTCCGGTTATTTATTTTTTCTCATAGGCCCGCTCGAAATAATTGATCTTATACTCCGAGCGTTCCAGCGTGTTGGGCGGAATCATCTTTATCTCGGGCGTGAAGACCAGCTTCTCCTTGATGCTCCTTTTAAGGCGCGCGGCGAGGTCCGCGATTGTGTCCCCCGTGACGCCCTCGCCGTGTTCGATCTTTAGCTCCAGGTTGGTGCTGATGGCAGGGCCGGGCTCGTAGAGGACGATCCTGAACTCGCCGGTCGTCTCGGGCATGAACGAGCTTATGACGTCCTTCACGGCCGAGGGGAACACGTTGACGGCCTTCACCTTCAGCATGTCGTCGCTGCGGCCGAACACGCTGAAACGGAAGGAGGTCCGTCCGCAGGAGCAGCGCGAGGTGAAGACGCGCACCATGTCCCTGCACCGGTAGCGGAGCACCGGCGTGGCCTCGCGGTCTATGGTGGTGTACACGATCTCGCCCTCGGCGCCGTCGACCATCGGCACGCTCCTGAGCGTTGCCGGGTCGATCAGTTCGGCCTGCACGAGGCCCTGGCCGCAAAAATGCATGCCCTCACCCTCGCCGCATTCGCTGGCCAGGTCGGCGGCGACGTCGGCGAGCCCGTAGAAGTTCCGCGCAACGATGCCCCACTCCTCCTCGATCTTTCGCCTGTCCTCCTCCGGCATTGCCTCGCCGGCCATGAAGCCCTTCGTAAATCCCAGGCTGACCGGCTCGATTCCGAGCTGTTTGCGGACGTAGTCGGCAAGAAAGACCGTCGACGACGGGGTCGCGAAAAGCACCGTGGGCTTCATCGTCATAACGATCTGCATGAGCTTCTCAAGACCGGTGGTGGCCAGCGGTGCGGGGATTACGCACACGCCCATCGCTTCGGCCGACACCGCCTCGGAGAGGCCTCCGACAAAGAGCGTGTAGTTGGCGGGATGGACAAAGGAATCGCCGGGGCGCAGGCCTCCCGTCCATGCATGACGCGCGAAGAGCTCCTTCCACGTGTCCGCGTCTCTCGCCGTCAGGCCGATATACAGGGGACTCCCGGTCGTGCCGCTGGTGCCCTGTATGCGCACCAGGTCCGATTTAGGCGCGCACTGGTGCCCGCCGAGCCCGCCGTCCTCGGCCTGTGTTTTGCGCAGGTCGTCCTTCGAGGTGAAGGGAAGCTTTACGATGTCGTCGCGCGTTTTGATCTCTCCCGGCTCCAGTCCGATCTCCCTGAACTTCGCCCGGTAGAAGGGCGATTTGTCGTACACATAGCCAACCTCTTTTACGAGTTTCTCCGATTCCAGCCGATAGAGCTCCTCCGCCGGCATGGTTTCGACCTTCTCATTCCAGTACTTCCTGTCGGCGTCCATCCCTCCTCCTTCAAAATTGATTTCAGTATAACCCGAAACCGGAACCCACGGACGCAGCGGCGGGAAACCGGTCTTTCACGGGAGCACAATCCAACCTGCTCCTCTCGATATTGAATGAATAATCATTCAATATTAAATAAAAAAACTCACATCGCCGCCTTCATGCAAAACGTGGTAACGCGCTCGACGTCGGCGGCGCTGAACTTCCTTACTTTTGATTTCGCGTCCATCCGTATCTGCATCTGCTGCAGCGGGATGGAAAAGAAGATGATGTATACGTCCTCGGGCGTGAGCGAGGGGCTGATCTCCCCGGTGGAGACGCCCTTCTTGAGTATGGCGACGCACTGGTCGCGCGTGGCCTTGAGCCTTGAAACGGGAATATGAAACCGGTGCTCGTTGATGAGAAAGAAAAGGAATTTTACCAGGTCGGGCTCGCTGTCGCTCATCGAGAACATGTAGGCGGTTATCCTGGACAGCGCCTCGCGAACCGTCCGGCACTCGTCGAGCGTGGTGTCGATATAATTGTCGAACGCCTCCACCCGCGATCCGTAGATCGAGCGCACCAGGTCTTCCTTGTTTTTATAGTGGCTGTACAGGTAGCCGGCCGACACGCCCGCCTTCTTCGCTATTTCGGCGACCGAGGCGCCCGCATACCCCTTGTTCACTATCATTGAGATGGTGGCCTTTTCAAGCCGCGCGCCGAGTTCCTGGTTGACCGTTCGTGACATGGTTATTTAAATGAATATTCATTCATTAATGAATTAATCCTAATGATGGTGCGCCGTTTTTGTCAAGCCATTAATCAGGAATTGACGCTCATCCGGTGCCGTTTTTGCAGGGGTCGCCTATATGCGGCCCCTGCAAAAACAAACCCGCCGGGACATTCCCAAACCCGCTTGACAGGCGCCCGGAGATGCCGCACACTCCGGCATCACTCCGAAGGAGGCCCTCATGAAACACCGGGGCGTATTCGGCCGTTTCCTCATCCCGCTTCTCGTCGCGCTCGGCACGCTCGCCGTTTCAAGCCTCGTCTACCACGGCTCCACGCCAATGACGCCCGGGGCGCTGCGCACGATCGTTAAGGACGTTTCGGGCGCGGTCATGTTCGTCTCGATCTGGTTCTTCGCCTTCATCGGCCCCCCCATGGCCTACTTTCGCGGCGCGACCTTCATCGAGCGCCTCGCCGTGGCCTTCGCCAACCCGCTCGTATGGCTGGTGCGCATGGCGCTCTCGGTTTCATGCCAGTTCACCGCAATCGAAATGGTATACTTCTTCTTCCTGCCGTGGACCTTCGGTGTGGTGGCGGTCGCGCTCTTCGAGTTCTCGATCGCCGAGCTGGCGAGCAGGGCCATCGACCGTCGACGCGGTACCGACGTACGGGTGCTCCATCCGGCCGTGATCTCGCTCTTCGCGGCGGGAATGGCCGGCGTGTACTTCGGCCTCATAAAGGGCCAGGAATGGGCGTACGTGGTGGTGAACCATTACGCCGACCACTTCATCCGATAGGAGGCCGCCGGTGAAACGCGATATGAGAATGACACCCGAGGATACCCGCCCCATCTCGCGGCGACAGGCGCTCGCGGCGGCCGCGGGCGTAGCGGCGATGGCGCTCGCGAACAGGCCTCCCTTTGGCGAGGGCTTCCTCTCAGCCGCACCGCGCAAGCGCCCCAACATCATCTTCATCCTCACCGACGACCACCGCTACGACATGCTCGGGGCGCTGGGGCACCCGTTTTTAAAAACACCGAACATGGACCGGCTCGTGCGCGAGGGCGTGCTCTTTTCCAACGCGTTCGTCACCACCTCGCTCTGCAGTCCCAGCCGCGCGAGCTTTCTCACCGGGCGCTACGCCTCGTCGCACGGGGTCATCAACAACTTCACCCCCTGGAGCGACGGCAACGTCACCTTCATGGAACTTTTAAAGAAGGCCGGCTACGACACCGCCTTCATCGGCAAGTGGCACATGCCCGGAGGGGGACTTCCGAAGCTCCGCGGCGTCGACCTCTTCGTATCGTTCACGAAGAAGGACGGCCAGGGCGATTACTACGACTGCCCGCTCTTCGTCAACCACCAGCCCGTGCCGAACCGAAAGGAGTATATAACCGAGGAGCTCACCGACTACGCACTCGACTTTATAAGGGAGCGCAGGGACAAACCCTTCTGCCTCTACCTCTCGCACAAGGCCGTGCACCACGACTGGAAGCCGCCCCGTCACCTGAAGGGCCTGTACAAAAACGCGAAGATCGATTTCCTCGCGCCCGAGTCGGACAAATGGAACACCTGGAGCGGCAACAACTGGCTGGAGGGATCGATGGGCTCGATGCACGGCATCTATCGCCGCTACTGCGAATGCCTTAGCTCGGTCGACGAACAGCTCGGGCGCGTGCTTGAACAGCTTGACGGGATGGGGCTCCTCGACGACACCGTCATCGTGTACGCCGGGGACAACGGGTACCTGTGGGGCGAGCACCGCCTCTACGCCAAGCACTGGCCCTACGAGGAGTCGATGCGCATTCCCGTAATCGTGCGCTATCCGCGGCTCATCCCGGACCCGGGGCGGAAGGCGGAGCAGATGGTGCTCAATATCGACCTCTTCCCGACCCTCCTGGATCTCGCCGGCGTGCGGGCGCCCGGCGCCGTGGACGGCGAGAGCATGGTTCCCTTATTGAAAAACAAAAAAGCCGCGGGCAGGAAATCGTTCATGTACGAGCTCTTCAAGGACTTTCCCTTCGGCGGGAGGGTCCCCCCGCACCGGGCGGTGCGCACGGAGCGCTACAAGTACATCGAATGGGAGGCCTGCCGCGCGAACGAGCTCTACGATTTACGGGAGGACCCGCGCGAGCGCGCGAACATCATCGGCACGCCGCGCGGAAAGGATATCGCGCCGCGTTTGAAAAAGGAGCTTAACCGGCTCAGGGCCCGCTACGCGGCGCCCTGAAGCATAGGACATTTCTCACGGCCAACCGGCATCATCCTCGAGGAGGTGGCGGTTGGCCCGTACCATGAGCCGTTCGTACAGCCGCGGAAGAAACATATTTATCAGGTAGACCAGCCGGGCGTTCCCGCCGAGCAGGAGTGTCCGCTTTTCTTTCCCGGCGGCGTCATAGATACGGTCGGCGGCCTGTTCGGCGGTCAGCACCCTCCCCGCCGGATGCCACTCGCGGGTTGCCGGCATCCCATCGCCCCCCAGCGCGTTTTTTCCGGCGCCGGTTTGCACGTGGGTCGGGTATACCAGCAGTACCTTCACGCCCCGCGGTTTCAACTCGGTCCTGAGCGTTTTCAGGAATCCCGCCAGCCCGTGCTTGGCGGCCGAATACCCGGTCCGGCCGAGGAGCGGAGCGAATCCCGCGACACTGGATATGCCGACAATCATGCCCCTTCTCTTTATAAGGCTTTCAATCGCCGCGGACGTGCAGTAGACGGCCCCCAGCAGATTGATGCGTAGTATTTTCTCAAGCACCTCGACGCGCGTTTGGTCAAAAAGGCTGCGGTGGGACAGCCCCGCGTTATTTATGAGAAGGTCTATCCCTCCGCAGTTCCCGATAACGAGTTCGACGGACTGACGGCACTGTTGATTGTCGGAGATGTCGCACCGGCAGGTGAAAACGCCGCCCCCTCCGGCCTCTATCTCGCGTTTCAGCGAACGCATTCCTTCTTCGTCGATGTCGAGCGCCGCTATACGCGCACCAGCGCGGGCGAACCTGAGGCACAACAGCCTCCCGATTCCCGATGCCGCGCCGGTTACCAGCACCACCCTGCCGTTGAAATCCCTTTTATGCATTACTCACTCCCGAAATTCGGGACCATGCCATCACACGGCGCGATCAACCGCGCCGGCGCCTGAACGCGACGCGGCACGGTCATGGCCGTATGCCGTTCAGATACAGCTTACCACCGTTTTTTATGCCACAGTCCGAAGACTTTAAGGAGAATCAGGCCGACCAGCGTAAGGCCCAGGTACACTCCCATCTGCTGGTAGATCCCGAGCCCCCATTTGGGCGAATAGACGATAAAGAGCATTGTCCCCAGGATAAAGGGCGTGGCGAATATCGAATACAGGCCGGTTTCGAAGGCCACCGTGGTCTTAAAATAAGGGTCGACCACCCGCAGCAGCACCAGTCCGGTCGAGACCGTGCCGGTGTTGCAGCCGTACTGCACGATCATCCGTTCGAAACCGTGGCCCTCGCACCGCCGTCCGAAGTACAGCATGTACAGCGTGGTCCAGACGCCGCCGACCAGGGCGATAAGCACCAGGGGCACGATATACTCCCATACGACCGAAAGTTTGACGGCGATGAGCGTTGCCGCGACCAGGATGTCCACGCAGAAACCGGTGATGCGCGTCTGCGTGCCGGGATCGATCATATGGCCGGCGCCGGCCTTTTGAAAAGCCAGTCGTGACAGGAGCCCCACAAGAAGGCCCCAGAAAAAGAAGAAGCCCCAGGCCGCGTCGCTCAGGGAGCCCACCACCTGGCTCAGTCCGAAATACAGCAGATACGTCCCACCGTAAACGACCCCTACGAGGCCGGCCTGAAACGCCAGGGAATCCACATTGCCGGGATGCGTGGTCATAACGCCCATCGATTCGGTCTGTTCTTCTTTTGCGTAGTAGCCTTTTTTAAAAAACGCGGGCAGTCCTTCCGCCGAACCCGGCCGCACGTACCCTTTCCGGACCCCCCAGTTTATGAGAGGCACCCCGACAAACAGCGCGAAGAAAAAGCCCAGCGCGGCGAAGGCGAGCCCTATCGTGACGGCATCCGCAAAGCCGCCCGCCTCCCATGCCTTGCCGATGGCCAGGGCCTGGCCCGGGCCCTGGGTATAGCCGAGGGGAAGGAACAGGCCGAATTCCAGCGGCAGCGAGAAACCTGCGGCCCACAGGCCCAGGATCAGCACACAGCCCAGCAGGGCCTGGGTACTCATCGACATGCCATTGATCAGCCCCATCCACAGGGCCCCGCGCAGCACGCCCCTGCCGCCCTCGCCTTCGGAAGATTGCTCGCCGCGCGTCAACCCGATGGATATGAAGGATAAAATGAAAAAATGGTAGGCGATGGCCTGAAACAGTTCTTCACCCAGCGGGATCAGCCCAAAGTTGAGCAGGATCATCCCAAGAAGGCCACCGATCATGCACGACGGCACCAGGTAATTCTGTAATAATTTTATTCTGGCCCTCAAAAATACGCCGATGAGAATGACCAGTCCGCAAAAACCGAACGCCAGAACAAAACTCATGTCGAATGGGGTTTTCATCGATCACCTCTCTTGGAGTTTTTGGTCCGCCCGGGCATAGCGCGTATCCCGATCCCGCCCCGCGGCGGCGGTAAACCCGGCATGCCCGATATGTATAATAAAGCCACTCGTATTTCCGAGGCGCGATCAATCGCGCCGTCATCAGCTAATATGCCCGGATCCCTCTGCCGTTACAGCTCCATGACCTGCCCGCCGTCCACATTTATCGCCTGACCGGTTATATATGACGATTCGGCCGACGCGAGAAAGGCGGCGAGGTCCGCCACAACCCGGGGCTGTGCGAAATAACCGAGGGGTATCTCCTTCGATTTCTCCTTCTCTCGCTCCTCCGGCGTCGTTTCGAACCACTTGGCCTCCACGTCGAGCCGCCATTTTTGGAGCCCCGTCATAATAAGGCCGGGGCATATGGCGTTAACGCGAATACGGAAGGAGGCCAGCTCCTTCGCCATCACCTTGCTGAGGGTTATAACGGCGGCCTTGGCGCAGCCGTATGCGCCGTTAAACGGCAACGGCGACTTCCCGGCCTTCGATGCCATATTGATTATACACCCCTCTTTCCCGAACATGAGCGGGAGCACCGCCTTCGAGACCCGGTAAACGCCGTGAAAATTTATTTCGAATGTCTTTATCCACGCGGCGTCGTCGTAGGTATGGACGGCGCTGGGGACCCCCAGCGCCGCCCCGGCGTTGTTTACGAGCACGTCGATATGCGGTACCGCATTTTTCAGCTCCGCAACCATGACATCCACCGACTCCTGCGAGGTGACATCGAGTCCCAGCGCGGTGCCCGTGACCCCGTACCGCTTTGCCAGTTCGCCGGCCAGGGAGTTAAGCCCTTCCATCTCGGAATCCAGGTCGGTAAGCACTATATTGCATCCGCATGACGCCATTTTCTCGCCTATCGCGAACCCTATGCCGTCGCGCTTTCCGGCGCCGGTAATCAGCACGGTCTTTCCTTTAAGATCATCGTACATGAGCGCTCCTCCCCGGGCATTGTCTCCTCGGCGGGCATTTCGCCCGCCGACGGCACGTTCCCTATACCTTGTATCCGCCGATCATCGCCAGCGCCATCGCCCCGGGACTCATCACGGTGGGATCGGTCATAACGTTGACGCAGCAGGTTTTACCCGAAGCGAACGCCCTCTCGAACGCCGGGCGGATATCCTCGACCTTTTCGACGAGTATCCCCAGGCCCCCCATCGACTCCACGATTTTGTGGTACTCGACGTTGCCGATCTCGGCCCCCTCTTCGATCGAATGGCCGAGCTTGATGTTCTGGCTGTGCCGGATCATCCCCCACCCTTTGTCGTTGCTGATGACGATTACCACCGGTATCTTTTTCCTGATTGCCGTCTCGAACTCCATGAAGTTGAAACCGACCGATCCGTCCCCTATCAGGTTGATTACTCTTTTCTCCGGATACAGGAGCTTGGCGGCGATCGCGTAGGGTATGCCGACACCGAGACAGCCGTAGATGCCGCTTTCCAGGTAGTGCCCGGGCGTTACCGCGGTGCGCGCGAGATTGGTCCATATCTGGGTATCGCCGCCGTCCCCGACGACGATATCGTCCGGCCGGTCCATGAAATCGTTCACCTCCCTGGCGAGCCGTGCGGGATGGATGGGAAACTGGTCGCTTTCGTAGGCGAGCCGGCCAAGGTTTTTAACGGGCTCCTCGCTCTTGCGCAGCTCCTCGACCCACGGCACGAAACGCTTTTTCAGCGCGGCACCGTACTTTTTCGCATCCACGATGCGGTTGCACTCCTTCATCAACTCCCGCACGTCGCTGACGATGGGCAGATCGACGAAATGATTACGACCGATCTCCTCGGGCTCTATATCCACCTGGATATATTTCGCATCGGCGCACAGGAAATCACCGCATCCGTAATAAAGGCTGATCCTGTTGCCCAGCAGCACGATAAGGTCGGCGTTCATATTGGCGAATCCCGCGCATCCCGGCCGAATCATGAGGGAGGACTCAAAGCAGAGCGGATGGGTATCCGGCACCACCCCGCGGCCCTGCGTGGCCGTAAATATCGGGGCGCCTGTTTTCTCTATAAATTTGACCAGCTCGCCGCCGGCCTCCGAATAATAGGCCCCGCTGCCGGCGATGATGATCGGCCGCTCGGCCTGCATGAGCATTTCGACCATGGCCTCCGCCCTGCCGAGGTCGACAACGCGGGTTTCCGGCACGAGCCTCACCTTTTTAACGGTATCGGGATCCACCATGGCGTTACCCACGTCCACGGGGATCTCCAGATACACCGGCCCGGGCCTGCCGGTGATGCATGTGCGGTATGCCATGTCCACAAATTCCTTTATTCGATCGGCCTTCTGGCAAACGAAGGCGCGTTTTACCATTGGCATGATGACCGGCCACTGAATCATATCCTGCAGGTCGAGCTTTTCACAGGCCCCAAGCCCCACGACACCGGCGATAAGCAGGAGCGGCGAGTTCGCCATTCGGGCGTTCGCTATCGGGGTCAGAGCATTGGTAAATCCCGGACCGGCGGTAACCATGGCGATACCGGGCTTCCGCGTCATTCTTCCCCAGGCCTCGGCCATAAACACGGCCGCCTGCTCGTGACGGGTTGCAAGCATGCGTATGCCGTTGTTTTTTAGCCCCTCCTGCAATGGATAGGTATGCCCCCCGGCCAGAAAGAACACCTGGTCCACCCCCAGTTCCGTCAACGCGTCGGCGGCGAGCTGACCCGCGGTAACCATTTTTGCAGCCATAGAGTCCCCCTGTTGGTAAATATTCTTGACAAATCGAGAATTATTGCTATTGTCGACAATATACATTGGCAATTTACTGAATCCATGTCAAGCATTTTACGATTTTCATTTACTGAACCATGTTCAGCACAAGGGACCGAAGCGGGTTACCCCCATGAGCGTCAAAAATTTTCAGCATCATTCGGAAATACCGGCATTCAATCAGTGGTGATTACCGGAAAACCACCGCTTGAATTCCCGTTTTCAATAAACACACCAGAACTGGAGGTTGCACCATGATACATTTTCTTGTTCACGGCGCCAAAGATAATGTCGCCGTTGCCGTTACCGATGTGAAGAAGGGGAATGCGGGCGTATGCATGAATATCGAGACAAGGGGGACATTCGAGGTCACTTCGATTATGGCCATTCCCCTGGGTCATAAAATCGCCCTTGCCGACCTGAAAGTTAACGACACCGTGTTCAAATATGACAATGATATCGGCAGGGTGGTATCGCCGATTAAGAAAGGAGAACACGTCCACGTGCACAATGTCAAGACAAAACGCTGGTAGTATCGAGTCGCGGTAAAATCCAATCATGATACGAGGAAATTCCAATGAACACGTTTAAATTTTACGGCTACAGACGTGAGAATGGAAGGGTGGGTGTTCGCAATCACGTTCTCATACTCCCCCTGGACGATATATCCAACGCGGCCTGCGAGGCGGTCGCCGGTAACATTAAAGGCACACTGGTCGTCCCCCACGCCTACGGCCGGCTGCAGTTCGGCGAGGACCTGGACCTGTACTTCCGTACCATAATCGGCGCGGGGAAAAATCCCAACGTGGCGGCCGTTGTCGTAATCGGCATAGAGCCCGGCTGGACACAAAAGCTGGTTGACGGCATCGCCGAAACGGGTAAACCCGTGAGCGGTTTCGCGATCGAACGGAATGGTGATCTCAAAACAATCGAGATGGCTTCGCGTAAAGCGATGGAATACGTGCAGTGGGCTACGGAGCTTCAGCGCACCGAGTGCACCTCGGACGAGCTGTATGTTTCGATAAAGTGCGGCGAATCGGACACCACTTCGGGCCTGGCCTCCAACCCGACGGTGGGAAACGCCGTCACCAAACTCGTGAAGATGGGCGCCACCGTCTCCTTCGGCGAGACCTCCGAGATCACCGGCGCCGAGCATGTCGTCCGCGAGCGGGGAGCGACGAAGGAGATCGGCGAGGGGTTTTATCGCATGTGGAACGAATACAACGATTTCATCAACGCGAACAAAACCGACGACCTTTCCGACTCCCAGCCCACCAAAGGCAACATAATCGGGGGACTGACCACGATCGAGGAAAAGGCCTTCGGTAATATCCAGAAGATCGGCAAAGAGGTCAAATATGTCGGCGTGCTCAAACCGGCCGAAGCGCCGGGAGGCAAAGGACTGTGGTTCATGGATACCTCGTCGGCGGCGGCGGAGGCCGTGACGCTCTGGATGGCCTCGGGGGCGGTTATTCACCTTTTCCCGACCGGACAGGGAAACGTGATCGGAAATCCGATCACGCCGGTGATTAAGCTGTCGGCGAACCCGATCACCTGCAAAACGATGAGCGAGCACATTGATCTCGATGTCTCGGCGATACTGCAGGGTGAAATGACGCTTGACCAGGCCGGCGACGCGCTGCTTAAAGTAATCCAGCGGACCGCCAGCGGGCGCAACACCGCGGCCGAGGCGCTGGGGCACCGTGAGTTCATTATTACCAAACTGTATCGCAGCGCGTAAGAGAGGAACATGCTTCTGCCGAAACTCTACATGCTCCGAAGGGAAACCGTTCAAAGCGGCATCGGCGATGTCCCCGGTGCCGTTCTTGACGCCCTTTCCCGCAGGGGCATCGAGACCATAATCCGTCCGGGGGAATCCGTCGCACTCACCGCGGGAAGCCGCGGCATACGGCATATCGACGCGATCATCGCCGGGACCGTGCGCCATCTGAAGTCCATCGGCGCGAAACCCTTCATCGTCCCCGCCATGGGCAGCCATGGCGGCGGCACGGCCGAGGGCCAGCGCGCTGTACTGGAGAGCTACGGCATTACCGAAGAGGCCATGGGCTGCGGGATACGCTCGTCCATGGAGGTGGTCGAGATCGGAACCACCGCGCTCGGCACGCCCGTCTACATCGACGCCCACGCGGCCGCCGCCGACCACATCGGTGTCATCAACCGGATAAAACCGCATACAAAGCTTTCCGGAAAAATCGAAAGCGGGCTCGTCAAGATGTGCATGATCGGCCTTGGCAAGCGCGAGGGCGCGGCCACCTACCACCGCGCGATCGAACGGCATTCATGGATGGAGATCGTCCGCTCGGTGATGGACGTCGTACTTGAGAAAAGCCGGGTTCGCTTCGGACTTGGAATCATACAGAACTCCCGCGAGGAAATCGCGCGGGTCGAAGCGCTCCTCCCGGGAGAATTCCTGGCCGGCGAGGCAAAGCTGCTTGAAGAGGCGCGCTCGCTGATGGCGACCCTTCCCTTCGACGACATCGACCTCCTGATCGTCGACGAGATGGGCAAGGAGATCAGCGGCACCGGCATGGACGCCACGGTAACGGGCCGGAAGGACGGCTCGTCCGTACGCGTGGGCCGCATTTTCGTCCGCGACCTCACGCCCGAAACGAAGGGAAACGCCCAGGGGATCGGCCTCGCCGATTTCACCACCCGTCGACTGGTGGGCAAGATCGATTTCGCGAAGCTCTACCTTAATTCGCAGACGGCCTACCGCACCGACACCTGCAAGATCCCCATGACCTTCGAAACCGACCGCGAGGCCATGGAAGCGGCGCTCCGCATGGCGGGAACGGGCCCTCCCGACGAGCTCAGGCTCGTGTGGATCCGGAACACCCTGTGCCTCGAGAACCTCGCCGTTTCGGAAGCGATGCTGGGCGGAAAACCCGGCGGTTCGGGCCTCACGGTCGCGCAGGGGCCCTTGGATATCGGCTTCGACGCCGACGGGCGCCTGCGAAGCCCATTCGAGCACGAACGGTGAAAATATTTACTGCGAATTCCAATTCGAATTGCTACATTGTGAATATGCCGCACCATGCGGCGATCGCCGATCACGAGGAGGATGTAATGAAGGAGAAGGTGCTGGTCTTCGAGGCCGGCAAGTGCATAGGATGCAGGATTTGCGAACAGTGGTGCAGCCTTCATCATTTCGGCGTGGCGGGACCGGCGCTCAGCCGCATCACGATAGTGCGTGACCACCCCACCCAGATCGACAACGGCATAATCTGCCACCAGTGCGCGGACGCTCCCTGCATCGCATCGTGCAAGTTCGGCGCCCTCAAAAGGGAGGAAACCAGCGGCGCCATCATCGTCGACCTGGAAAAGTGCAACGGCTGCAGGCGATGCATAAGGGCATGCCCGCACGGCGCCATCCGTATGCATCCGGAGGAGAAGTACGTTCTGATCTGCGACCTCTGCGGCGGGAACCCGCAGTGTGTGCGCCATTGCCCGGAACAGGCCGTACAGTATCTCGAGCGCGGAAAGGCCGAGCGGCCCTATCGTTCCGCGCTCGTCCGCGGACTCGCGGTAAGAGGTGAATGCGATGAATAATAACGACAACCTCCTGGATTTTTTCGGCGACGTGGTACGCGTAAATCTTTCAACCGGCGACATTTCGCGCGAGAATCTCCCGCTCGACGCCGTGCGCCGCTTTATCGGCGGCAGGGGATTGGGCGCCTGGTATCTCTACAACGAGGTGGGCCCGGACGTCGACCCGCTCGGCCCGGAGAACAAGCTCATCTTCATGAACGGCCCGCTTGTCGGCACGCTCCTTCCCGCCGGCAACAAGATCAACCTCACCTTCAAGTCGCCGCTGAGCCGGAGCTATTCGTACTCGCTCTGCGGGGGGCACTGGGGGCCGGAGCTCCGCTTCGCCGGCTGTACGGGTCTTATAATAGAAGGAAAGGCCGAGTCGCCGGTCTATCTGTGGATCGACGATGGCGCGATCGAGCTCCGGCCCGCGGCCGGCCTCTGGGGTAAAACCATCCCCGAAACGGAAAAGCGTCTGCGTGATGAGCTCGGCGGCGACGAACTTTTACAGATCGCCTGCATCGGACCGGCCGGAGAAAAGCTGAACAAAATGGCCTGCATCACCGCCGGCTGGTACCGCGAATTCGGGCGCGGCGGTTGCGGCGCGGTGATGGGAAGCAAAAACCTGAAAGCCATCACGGTCCGGGGGACCGGCGCGGTGCGCTTTCATGACGCCGCGGGCGTGATGGAGCTCTCCGAGAGCATCACGGCGGGCCTTAAAATCCATCCCAAGATCCTGGACCGGCGCAACTTCGGCACGCCTGAACTTCTCAAGAGCATCAACGACAACGGCCTGCTCTGCACGCGGAACTTCAGCGAAACCCATTTCGAGGAGGGACACCGGCTGGAGGGGCCCCGTATGCGGGAGGACATCGTCGTCGGCGACGCGTCGTGCTTCGCATGCCCGGTCGGCTGCGGGAAGCGCAGTTACGTGAAGACCGCCGACGGGACCGGCATACTGCTGGAAGGCCCCGAGTTCGAGACGATCGCGCTCCTCGGCACGAACTGCGGTATTTCGGACTGGGAGTCACTTATGGAAGCGACCCGGATTTGCGACGCGTACGGCATGGACACGATGAACGCCGGCGGATGCGTATCGCTTGCCATGGAGTGTTTCGAGAAGGGAATAATCTCGCTCGAAGACACGGGCGGCATCGAACTGCGCTTCGGCAACGGGAAGGCCCTCGTCGCGGTACTGCGCCTTATGGCGGAGCGCAAAGGCATCGGCGATATACTGGCCGAGGGGATTAAATACGCGTCCGAGCGCTTCAAAGCGCCGGAGCTCGGCATGCACTCCAAGGGACAGGCGCTGGCCGCCTATGACCCGCGGGGCTGCAAAGGCATGGCCCTCACCTACGCCACGTCCCCCAAGGGCGCTCACCACATGATCGCCACCACCATGGGCCCCGAAATCGCCGGCGGCACGCGGCTTTCGTACGAGAACAAGGGCGCGCTGCAGAAGGAGCACCAGCTCAGCATGTGTGCGGTGGACTCGCTGGGGATCTGCTCCACGGTGCGGGGCGGCTTCGGCATGGGTGACCAGGCTAAGGCGTTCAGCCTGACGACGGGCATGGAGCTGGACATCGACGGCCTGAAACTCGCGGCCGAGCGCATCATCAATCTTGAGCGGATGTACAACGCGCGCCTGGGCTTCTCGCGGAAAGACGACACGCTGCCCAAACGCATTACACATGAACCGGTGCCGTCCGGCCCCAGCGCGGGCGAGGTACTGGACCTGGAGCGCATGCTCGACGAGTATTACGGATGCATGGGATGGGAAATCGACGACGGCCTCCCTTCGCGCGTGAAGCTCGTTGCGCTTGGAATCGAAGATATCGTGAAGGAACAGGACTGCCGTTGAATTCTCGCGCCGCGCTCGTCGCGAGGAAGAAGTGTACCGGTTTACTAGATGGAAGGAAACACCTATGTTATTAGAAAAAATTCAGGAGATCGGATTCAGGCCGGACGCGCTCGGCGATCAGGTTTCTAAAATACTGGTCGAAGCGATCCTCGACGATGTCCTCAAGGGGGGGCAGCAACTGGTCGAAATGGACCTCCAGAAAGACTTCGGCGTCAGCCGGTCTCCGTTGCGGGAGGCCTTCCGGGATCTCGAAAAAAAAGGCCTCGTGGTGATAATTCCGAGGCGGGGAGCGTTCGTTCGCGAGGTCACCGCCGATGATATCTCCAAGACCTTTCCCATAAGGGCATCGCTCGAGGCGATCGCCGCCGGTGAGGCGCACGAGCGAATGACGACTGCGGTCGAAAAACAGCTCCGGGCGACACTATCGCAGATGGAAGATTGTTTCGAAAATGGAGACACCCGGGGCTACTGGAAGCGTCATTTCGAATTTCACGAAACGTTTATAAATGCCTCCGGAAATGACGTCCTGATCGAGATTCTGGTAAATCTTCGCCTCCGCGCGCACCGGTACCGCTTCTCGCACGACTATTACCGTGACCACTTCGCGTCGAACCTTAAGGTCCACCGGGCGATCTGCGACCTGCTGACGGACCCCGCCGCGGACCGTAACGGGCTCAGGGAGCTCGTTCGGCATCACATAGAGGACTCGTCGAGGATTTTCATCGCCAACATCGGCAGGGCCTCCGCGGATGAGCGGCTGCAGGCCTGAAGCGTGATCCAAGACGCCCCGCCATTTGGTCCCGTATGAGCGCCCGGGACCAAATGACGGCATTATACCCTTCGCACCCGGCGGGCCTTTCGGCCGCTCCGCTTCATGCCGGTTCGCGCGTCGCGAATCCAAATCGCTTGACTTCACCCCGCGCAAAGCGGATACTCTGCTTCGGCACGACGGCCCGCTCCTGCACGACCGATCGCGCCGAATCATTACCGGGAAGAGCCGGCCATTATGGAAAACCAGGCATTTCATTATGGCGGGAAATCGGACCGCGATGTCGTTAAGGCGAAGGAGCGTTTCCGGGAGATGTATTATCCCTCTTCGGGGGAATGGCGATCGGAGATAGTGCGACAGACCGCCGAGCAGTTTCCGGTTCTGTTTGCACGTTTCAGTTCGTTGAATTGACCCGGCGGCCCCGGGAGGGCCGCTTTTTACCGGCAGTACACATCACTTCCTCATGGAGGAAACCATGTTTCCGCCGCTGCTTCGAAAGCTCTTCGTGCTGCACTTCGCGCTCGATTACCTCTTCGCGATCCCCCTCATGATAGCGCCCGTGAGAACCATGGCGCTCTTCGGCTGGGACAACGCCGAGCCCGTGGCCACGCGCCTGGTCGCCGCGGCCCTCCTCGGTATCGGCGGGGTCTCGCTCATCGCGCGGAATGCGGACGCCGCGTCATACCGGCACATGCTCACCATGAAGCTCCTGTGGTCCGGAGCGGCGGTGCTTGGTCTTTTAATCTCTCTTTTTGAGGGCGCGCCGGTAATGACGGCCGGGTTTCTCGCCGTCTTCGCGTCGTTTTTCGGCGTGTGGCTGTATTACCGGCTGCGCCTGAAAATCGTGTAGAACGACGTCAGGCGATCCGGGCTTCCATGGAGAAAGTGATACGGTATATCCGCACGGCGCTTATCGCGCTGCTCGTCTGCGGTGTCACCGCTGCGGCACAAGCTCAGGGAACTGAGCGGCCAAGGATCGGACTGGTATTGAGCGGCGGTGGAGCCAGGGGCATAGCCCATGTAGGCGTGATTAAGGTCCTCGAAGAGGCCGGCATCCGCTTCGATTACATTGCCGGAACCAGCATGGGAAGCATCGTCGGCGCCATGTACGCCATAGGCTACGACGCCGCGACGCTCGAAAAGCTCGCGCTTACCCTGGACTGGAACGACATCCTCGCCGACCGTGTATCTCACCGGAACATGTCCATGCAGGAAAAGCTCGGGGACGGCCGCTATGCCTTTTCCTTTCCGCTGCGCAACGGCCGGGTTTCCCTGCCCTCGGGCTACATACCCGGGCAGAAACTTGCGATGGAGCTGGCCCGGCTCACTCTTCCGGTCCATGATGTGAGAGACTTCAATACATTCACCATCCCCTTCATCTGCGTGGCCACGGACATAGAAACCGGTAAGGCCCGGGTATTCGACCGGGGCTACCTCCCGGATGCTCTTCGGGCGAGCATGGCGATACCGTCTATTTTTATTCCGGTCGAGATTGACGGACGCCTGTACGCGGACGGAGGGATCGTGCAGAACTTCCCCGCCTCCGAGCTGAGGGCGCGAGGCGCCGACATCATCATAGGGATCGATGTGCAGACTCCTCTTTACAGGAAGGACGAGCTCAATTCACTCGCGAGGATCATGGAGCAGTCGGTATACTTCCTCGGCGAGATATCCAACGAGCGCGAGCGCGCCCTCTGCGACGCGCTCGTAACGCCGGACGTAAGCGGCTTCACCGCGTCGAGCTTCGAGAATCCCCGCGAATTGATCCGCCGCGGTGAGGAAGCGGCCCGCCTGAAGCTGCCGGAGATCATCGCCCTGCTGAAAACCGCGCGTACCGGGCCGACCGGACCGGCCATACCGCTCGCATCGCGCGAGGAAAAGCGTTTCATCACCGCAATCAAGATACGGGGCCTTGACAATGTTTCCAAAAACCTCGTAACGGGTGCGCTCGGCCTCAAGGTGCCCGGCAAGTTGAGCTACGAAGACATAGAGAGCGCCATCGACCGCGTGTACGGCACCATGTTTTTCGAGAGGGTTGATTACCGCCTGGAGCCGGATCCACCGGGCGAGAAACTGGTAATCAGGGTGAAGGAATCCACTACGAACTGGTTCAAGCTCGGCATACACTACGACAGCGACGCGAACGCGGCGCTGCTTCTGAATACAACGTTTCGCAATATCGCCGGCGAGGGATCGAAACTCTCGATCGACCTCAACCTCAGCGAAAACCCCATGATGGAGACCTCGTATTTCATACAGACCGGCATTCGTCCGGGCATCGGCGCCGGGCTCATAATCTGGTACAGCCAGTTCGACGTGTTTATCTACCAGAACACCGAGCTTGTCGCCGACCTCGATTACCGCACCTACGGCGGCGACTTTCTGCTGTTCACGACCTTTTCCAACCCCTTCGCCCTGGGGGGCGCCGTCCAGAAGCAGTATATCTCCATTAAAAAGAGGATAGCCCCTCCGGACTGGGAAGGCGGCTCCATGGACTTCCTCAACTATTACGGATTCCTGATGCTGGACACCCTTGACCGGGTGGTGTTCACCAGAAGCGGACTCTTCCTCTACCTGGAGGCCATGCGTATCGGCATGGGCTCCGGTGCCGAGGAGAAAACGCTGTACGATCCCGTTTTCAAGTACTCGTTTCAAATTTCAGCGGCGCTCCCGGTCCACCGTCGCTTCACCATCCAGATCGGAAGCTTCGGCGGAACAATCCAGGGGGAAACGGTCTACCCCCCCCATCTCTTCTACATGGGAAGCGTGTACTCGAACACGCGCGGCGTCTATCCGTTCATGGGACTGCACTATATGGAGGTGTCCGGCAAACACATGGCGGTGGCTTACGGGGCGCTGCAGATCGAGCCGTGGAGGGATATATTCGTATCACTCAAGGCCAACGCCGGAAAGATGACCGAGCATCGGGAGGATCTGGAAAATACCGACGACCTTCTCGTGGGCTACGGGCTCAGCCTGGGCGCGCTCAGCGTCATCGGCCCGCTCGAGTTCACCGTGGCGAAAGGCGCCGGCAAGGATGAGATAATCCTGCACGTCAACATCGGCTACCGGTTTTAGAAAACGGCATGCCGCAACCGCTCTTTTTACCTTCGCACTGTGAACAAACAAAATACTCACACCATGCACTCATCATCTTGTATATTAATGTTGTTGCTTTACTGAGTGTCATTGCGAGCCCCGGCCGTATCGGGGCGTGGCAATCTCGTACAGTATCTGGTTTTTGCCTATAACTTGTTGCCTTTTGAGATCGCCACGCCGGCCTGCGGCCTCCTCGCGATGACATTTTTGTCAGTTATGTAACAAGTTTATTTTAATAATTGAAGCCGGCGCCTAAACCGGCTTCAATCGCGTATTGAGCATAACCTCCGTCCCGCAACAAAGCGAACGGACGACAGGGGATTATACGTTAAGGATTTCCGCTTACTTCCCCATCCCCCTGGCGATCGCCCTGAACATCTCGATCGACTCGATCTCCATGTCGTCGCCGTCCTTGTTGTAATCGGCATAGGCCGAGGTCTTCGCGATGACGACTTCGCGATGACGATACGGTGGCGCGGATACACGTAGATGAACTGGCCGTAGATCCCGATGGCCAGGAAATCGCCGTCCGGGTTCTCCGGGATCCACCACTGGTAACCATAGCCCAGCACCCAGCCCGAGCTCGCGCGCTTACCCGGCATGAGGTGTGGCGCGTCGGGCGTAACGGACGCCTTCACCCACGAGGCCGGGACCACCTGTCGCCCGTTCCAGTTTCCGTTGTTCAGATAGAGCCGCCCGAATCGCGCGTAATCGCGCAGAACCGCGTTCAGCCCGCCGAATGCCGCCTCCATCCCGGCGCTG
>JALOTJ010000122.1 GCA_025457965.1 Spirochaetota bacterium
CAGGGCCGCCTTCTGCCATACTGACATCAAATTCTTCTGACTTGACGCATCCTCCTTTGTTTTATGAACACCTATAGTTAATTGCTTTTAGAAATCTAATGTATCATCCCGGATTTCACCTGACATCACCCATACGGGTGATCCGTAGAGGCGCAATTCATACCGGATCTTCATGAAAATAAATCCCAGGCGGCCCCGTGGAGTGGCTTATCTCCGGGGGGAAAAAACTGCTCCAGGGGGGACTGTCGATATTTCTTCATAGGTCGGGAGGATGCGTGCTCTGGCGGGGGAGAGCTTTCCCGGATAGTAAAAATGTGGAAATACCCGGCATATCAAGTTATCTTGAATCCACCGGAGAGGCGGTTAATGATGACAACAAAATCGATAATAACTGTAAGTATTTTCAGCGTGATGCTTTCCTGTTCCACTTCCGAAATCTCTGTGCAGAAAGACGCGATGAAGCATATTAAAACGGTGGCGGTGCTCCCCTTTACCGTCGGAAAGGGGATCGGCGAAAAGGTCGGCCAGGACGCCATGGAGTTCTTCAAGTCCCACATACTCAAGGCCGGCTTCACGCTGGTGGAAAGACAGGCGCTTGATAGAATCCTGAAGGAGAAAGAGCTGGCCATGTCGGGATTGACGGCGGGCGATTCCATGGATCTGGGCAGGCTGCTTTCCGCTGATGGTTTGCTGGAGGGCCGGGTAACACAGTATGGCGAGGAAACAAGGATCGTCGACCTGCAGTTGTCCGCGTACGGCCCCGACGCCTACAACCCGGAAAAGGACCCGAAGGACGGGACCTTCTTTCAAAAGAACGGGGAATGGTTCAGGAAGGCGCACATGAGAATATTCAAGTTCCAGGTTTTCGTCCGCCTGTTGTCCACCAGGGACGGGACAGTAGTATTGACCCTGCAGAACTCGTATCCGGAGGCGAAATTCGAGGTTGATCAGTTCAACGCGCCCAACGGCATGGACGATTACGGAAACCGGGTTTTACAGCAAATGGGAAAGGATTTAAAAAAGGCGCTGGCCGGCGGATGAAAGGCGGGATTCCTGACGTCTTCAAGGGGGAATAACCATTGTTCTTCCCCCTTGTGTTTACAGTTCATGCCTTGAATACCTGGGGTCGCAGCCTCATGCCGCGGATTAATACGCCTGTCGCCATCGTTCACTTGCCCTGACCGGGCGGGAGGGGGCGGGCACGATCCCCCCGCATACACCCGGCAAACGCCGCCGAAAAAAGATTGACATTTGTTTGACATCAAACAATATATCGCCATGCAGCACGAACTCATACTCTTCGCCATAAGCAGGATATCCGAACGGGCGAAAAGCCACCTCGCGGCCGAGCTCAGGGGGCACGGCATGGGCGAACTCGGCGTGTCCCATACCGAAATCATCGGCGTGCTCACCAGGCGCGAGCGCGTTCAGCTTAAGGACCTGGTGGATCTCATCGGAAAGGACAAGTCCACCATCACGGCGCTCACCAAGAAGCTTTTGCGCATGGGGCTTGTCAGGAAAACGGCGGATCCCGACGACAGCCGGGTATCGTATCTCTCACTCACGGCAAAAGGAAAGGAGCTCGAGGCCCCTATCATGGTCATATCCAGGCGGCTGAGGGACAAGGCCTACCGCGGGCTTTCCGAAAGCGAAAGGAAGCGGTTGCTGCGTTTGCTCTTGAAAATACAGGGCAATTTTTAAAAATCCATATGGTTTGATGTCAAACTATAAGTATGGAGGCGGGGAATGAAGCGTTCCACAAAAGAGTTTTTCGACATGTTCGCCGGCGGAAACGACACCGGTGTGATGATGGACGGGTACCTCTACCTGCGCTGGATCGGCCGCTACCTGTACCACCTCCGGAAAAGCACGGGCTTAAAGGCCGTACCGCCGGTCGACGACGGTGGCGATGTCGTCGACGAGCTCATCCAGGCTTCGGTGGCGAAGCTGCTGCCCGAGCTTACGCGCCGCGAGACGAGCCCCTACCACGGGAAGATGCTCACCCTGGGCGACGCGAAGAAACTGGTTTCGATCGACCGCGAGATCGCGCTCCCGGCGCTTTCCGAGACCGTCATACCCTACGCGAAGGCCCGCGACCTCATCCTTAAAAATCCCGACCACCTCGCCGTAATCGACTGCCCCTGCCGCACGTCGCGCGACGGGCACTGCGAGCCGGTCGACGTCTGCATGCTCGTCGGCGAGCCGTTCGTGGGTTTCGCGCTCGAGCACGGCGTGGCGAACGCCCGCGCTATCGACCGCGACGAGGCGCTCGCCATTTTAGAGAGGACCGACGACCTGGGCTGGACGCATTCGGCGTGGTTCAAGGAATCGCTCGGCGACCGCTTCTGGGTCATCTGCAACTGCTGCGCCTGCTGCTGCATGAGCATGAAGGCCCATTCGCTGGGCATCCCGATGATCGCCCCCTCCGGTTACCGCTGCGCCGCGGGCGACGGCTGCACCGGGTGCGGCGCCTGCGTCGACGCCTGCCCGTTCGGCGCCATCACGCTCGACGGCAAAGCAGCGGTCGACGCGGCCCGATGCATGGGCTGCGGCGTGTGCGTGCGCCGCTGCGAAACCGGCGCGCTTTCGCTGGTGAAGGACGAATCCACGGGCGAACCGCTCGACATTGATGCGCTCGCGGACAGGCACGCCGGCGCGGAAAAAATATCGGGGTGATGATGTGGACATTCGATCCCGGCCGTGGGTGAAAAACCGCGGCCGGGGGTTTGCGTCGCGACGCGCCATTGCGTAACGTACACGGAATCCCGGGATTTTAGAACAACAGCCGCCCGCCGCGCTCCGGCTTTCAGGCGAGCGCCCGGCCGCCTTCCCGGAAACGGGCGCTCCTTGCGGCGGTTATCCCGCCAAAACATCACACCAAATGCCCGTTTCACTGGAATACCGGTAAAACGAATAATCCTGATTATCGTAGAATCACTTCGACTATAGATGTTGTATTATGGGGCTCCCAAGGCAATAATTCGCTTGACAACCTTGCATTTTGGAAGTACATGTTCCAAAATGCAAGGTTATATTCCCCGAAAAATCGAATCCGAGGTTCTATCCAGGCTGTCGACTAATCCGGCAACGGCACTGCTCGGACCCCGCCAGTGCGGCAAGTCCACCTTGGCGAAAGAGCTTTTAAAACGATTCCCGGGCTCGGTTTATCTTGACCTCGAAAACACCGCCGATTTGAACAAGCTGTCGGATCCGCCGCTTTTTTTCGAAACCAACTCCGAGCATCTCGTCTGCATCGACGAAATTCAGAGAAAACCGGACTTATTCCCCGTATTTCGGAGCATTCTCGACACCGGCGATCGTAACGGTCAGCTTTTACTGCTTGGGTCGGCTTCGCGCGATCTGATACGCCAGAGCTCCGAAACTCTGGCCGGCCGCATCTCCTACGTCGAGCTTACCCCGTTTCTACTGGACGAGGCCGGAACATCAATTTCTGAATTCTGGCTCAGAGGAGGATTTCCGCGAAGCCTTCTTGCGGGAAGCGACGCGTTAAGCAGCCGGTGGCGAAACGATTTTATCAGGACGTTTCTGGAGCGTGATATCCCACAGCTTGGTTTCTCCATCCCCGCGGAGTCGATGCGTCACCTGTGGACCATGTGCGCGCACACCCACGGGCAGCTGCTCAACGCGTCGAAAATCGGCGAGTCACTGGGGGTTTCGCATCATACCATCAGGAAATACATTGAAATACTCGAACAGACTTTCCTGCTGCGATCACTCAAACCATACCTGCCCAATACGGGCAAACGGCTGACAAAATCACCCAGGATATATATCCGCGACACCGGGCTTCTTCACGCGCTGCTCGATATCGAGACATGGAACGATCTCCTGGGTCATCCGGTTCGCGGCGCGTCGTGGGAGGCCATGGTCATAGAGAATATTGTCGCGGCCATGCCTTCATACCGTTGTTCCTATTACCGCACTTCCGCCGGCGCGGAAGTTGACCTTGTGCTCGAAAAGGGCGGGAGACGATTCGTCATCGAATGCAAGGCGTCCACCGCACCGGCACCCGGGTCCGGTTTCTGGAACGCACTCGAGGACATTAAACCTGAAAAAACCTGGATTGCGGCCCCGGTCGATGAAGCCTATTCAATTAAAAAAAGTGTCATTGTGGCACCGCTCGCTGCAATTATCGAAGATCTCAAGTAGTTGTATACGCCCTCCCGGCAACACGAGTGGATCGACCCGCACGTTGTAAGGCGCGTACGACCCGCGGAGCGCCATCACGGCGATCCACGGCCGCCAGCGGACACCGGCGCTCCGCTCTCAATCAATAGGCCGAGGATTTAAACAGCTCCTGCCTGCCGTAGCCGCCCGTTCTCTTCCTGGGACGGGCCCCGGGGTTTCGCACATCCATGAACATGCAGTCGATGGTCCCGATGTAGATGCAGACATGCGCCACGCCGTCGGGCGCGTCGCCCGAGCGCCAGCCGAGCACGTCGCCCGGCGACACTTTGTCCAGCCGGTAGTGCGGCGAGGTGCCGATACTTCCGGGATGCTTGCCCATCAGCGAATTGGCGGAACGCCACGGTATGTTCAAAACCTCGCTGACGAACTCGCTGCACCCCCTGCGGTACACTCGGCGCTTTTCGTATAATTCGAACGCCCGATGCAGCCTGAGCTTTCCGGCTTCGGCATGGCTCGCAACGACAGTGTCCGCACCGCGATGGCCCGGGCTGCCCGATTGAACAACAGGGTACGCCAGCGCGATTGCAAGCGCCGAAAGGACCGTCAGCACCCGACGTAGCACACCATCACCCCCGGTTTTTTTCGTTATTTTCCACAAACAAGAAAAGTACATTCAGTAATGGTTATGCTTACACCACATTCAGTGCCCGCCCCGATTGACAGGAAGGAACCCAGCCACAATCCGAGAGGTTGCCGACCGACAGGCACAATCAGGAAAACAACAAATTGACATCAGTACATCCATTGAAGTATCAGACTAATAAATTTTCCAGTGGACATTCACTGTTCCGGCAGGCCACTGTTGCATATATTTAATTAAACTATTAGGAATCGTCACGAATCGGGCTGATGCGTCCTGCATTCGCCCGTCTGCTGGCGAAAAAGCGCGATGTTTTCATATAACAGCGGACAGGCGACATTGTCCTCAATTGCGTTAATAATTAATTGACCGTTATAAACGTTACTTTATAATAAACCAATTCTTTCGACAGGCAGCGTCTTCCGCCCGCATGCGTTATACCCGGAAATCGGCCCCCGGCACACCGTGCATTAACGGCCGCGTGGCGTCGGCCATGCATTGATGTTATGCAATATTTCTTCATATAGCCGGAATTATAATACTATTATTTTTAAAAAAGCAACAACCCCGGGAAACAATGAAGATAACGCTGGTAGCGCCAAGAATGTCCCTGCGCCCGATGGATTCGGAATTCAAGCGGCACATGGCCCCTTCAATCTCGCTCCTGGTCCTGGCCGCCCTCACCCCCATGGAACATGAAGTTGAAATAATCGATGAGAACATCGAACCGATTCGCGGCTACGCGAAAGCCGACCTGGTCGGCATTACCTGCAATGTCGACACCTTCGAGAGGGCGAAGGAGCACAGCCGTGAGTTCAGGAAAAACGGAAGTCCCGTTATCCTGGGCGGAATATTTCCAAGTTCTTCGCCACAGCTTGCCGAATCACACGCGGACTCGGTCTGCATAGGCGACGCCGAACCGCTCTGGGCGGGCATTATAGAAGACGCCCGAAAAGGAACGCTTAAAAAACGGTACAGTTGTGATTATGAATATCCCGTCGAAATGATTCCCCGCCCCAGATGGGAATTGATCGAAAAGAACCGATACCTGTACACCAACGTCATTACGACCAGCAGGGGTTGCCCCTACTCGTGCGAGTTCTGTTACAACAGCTGCAAATACATGCAAAAAAAATATCGAAGGCGACCCGTACGCGCGATACTCGACGAGATTGACAGGCTCGGCACGAATCATGTTTTGTTTGTCGATGACAACTTTATCGGAAACAGGCGATGGCTGATCGATTTTCTTGACAAAATCCGCGCGCTCGGGCTTAGCTGGCATGCGGCGGTTTCGGCGGATATTGGAAAAGACCTGCGGCTCCTGGATGCAATGAAGGAAACCGGATGCCGGAGCCTGTACATAGGATTTGAATCGATAAATATGGAATCACTTTTCAGCGTGCGCAAAACCCAGAACAGGGTGCATGAGTACGACACCACGATACGGGAAATACACGACAGGGGCATGATGATCAATGCCAGCATGGCCTTCGGGTTTGACAACGACCACCCGGACGTATTCGACAACACGCTCGACTGGCTTGTACGCAACCGCATTGAAACAATGACGGCCCACATTCTTACACCGTATCCGGGAACCAAACTTTACGACAGGCTGAAAATGGAGGGGAGAATAATCGACCATAATTTGCGCAATTACAACACCTCCAGGGTAGTATTCACGCCGAAGAACATGACCGCCGAAGAGCTGTCGAAGGGATATCTCAAAATCTATGATGATTTTTATTCGGCCGGGAGCATCCTTAAAAGGAGGCCAGAAGCCAGGAGCCAGTGGATTCCATATTTTTTGTTTAACCTGGGATACCGTAAATTTGGGCGCCTTACCTCAACACTGGGAAAGTACGGGCATATGGGACACATAGGGAAACTGGCGAGAAGGCTGTCGTACGGTATCGGGTAAGAATACAAAATAAGCGGAATGAAGAAAACCAGTTCACATACCGGGGGTTATCGCCATGGCATTTACCGAGCTCGAAATCAAGCGACATGAAAAAATAACGAGTGACTTTATTGAAAAGCGCAGGCCGCCCGTCGCAGTTCGCGACCAGGTCGATCTAAGTTATAGAATGTCAAATAATAGCATAGAAATATTTGAGATACGGCCGTTATGGAACAAACCGGATCGAAAAATAGAGGAACCGGTGGCAA
>JALOTJ010000002.1 GCA_025457965.1 Spirochaetota bacterium
CGGCCCGTGGTGCTCCTGGGGCACAGCCTCGGCGGAGTCATCGCGATGAAGTATGCGCTGACCCACCCTGCTGACCTAAGGGCGCTCGTTTTATCGTCGGCGGGGCTCATCCTCTCCGTTAAGGTCCCCGAGTGGAAGAAGAAGATGGGGCTGTTCTTTGCGCGCCATATCCCCTCGCTGTCGATGCGAAACGAACTCGACGCCAATGACCTATCGCACGATCGCCTGAGTGTCGATGCCTACGTAAAAGATCCTCTGGTCCACGACCAGGTGACGGCCCGCTGGTATACTGAATTTATCGCGGCCGGGGATGAGTGTCTCAGACGTGCATCCGAACTGCGGATGCCGCTGCTCGTGATCCATGGGAAGGCGGATAAGATGGTGGACTACAGGGGCAGTGAACGCGTTTACGCGGGCGTGTCCACGCCCGCGAAGGACAAGGCGCTCCACATCTTTTCAGGCTTGTATCATGAGACCATGAACGAGACCCCGCCCGAGCGGAAGAAAGTGCTGGATGCCGTGGCGAAGTGGATCGCTGCGCACCTGGGAGCCCGGCCGGCCAGTGCCGCCGGATCCTCAAAGGCGGTTAAGAAAGCGAAAACAGTGAAAAAAACCGTCGCGAAAACGACGAGAAAATCGCCGGTGAAAAAGGCGGCCGCAAGGCCGGCGAAGAAAAAAACGGCGAAGAAAAGATAAGCGTTTTGTCAAAAGCCCCAAATAAAAAAGCCGGGTGGGAGTGCCCGGCTTTTTGAATGATACTGCGATGCTGGCTCTGGACTTATCGTAACAACTGCAAAACCGTCTGCGACTTGGTGTTCGCCTGCGCGAGCATTGCCGTCGCGGCCTGGGTGAGAATCTGGTAGCGTACGAACGACGACATCTGCTCTGCCATGTCGGTATCGCGGATGCGACTTTCGGATGCCTGCACGTTTTCGTAGGCGTTCATGAGGCCCTTCGCCGCGTGCTCGAGCCGGTTGTAATACGCGCCCAGGTCGGCCCGCTGCTTGGAGATGATGCGCAACGCCTCGTCGGCGATGCCGATGACCGAGTTGGCCTTGCCGGGCGTCGAAATCGAAATAAAGGTGAGCACGGTGGGGTTGCGCAGTCCCAGCGCCGCCGTGGTCATGGTCTCAATGAAAACCCGTTCGCGCTGGTGCATGTTCGGACCCATGTGGAACCACATCGACGCCGTCGGGTGCAGGCGCGCAAACGATCCGGTGAGGAGCTTCATTTTGTTGAATTCCGCCTGCGAGGAGATGCGGTCGATTTCGTCGACGAGTTCGGAAATCTCCACCTGTATCTGCTGGCGGTCTTCGGGGGTATAGATGCCGTTGGCCGACTGTACCGCGAGCACGCGTATGCGCTGAAGTATGTCGTGGGTCTGCTGCAGGTACCCTTCGGCGGTCTGGATCATGGACATGCCGTCTTCGGTGTTGCGTTCCGCCTGGCGGAGGCCGCTTATCTGGGAACGCATCTTTTCGGATACGGCAAGTCCGGAGGCGTCATCACCCGCCTTGTTGATCCGCAGGCCCGACGACAGCTTCTCGATGTCCTGAGTGATATTCCAGTCGTGGAATTTAAGTGTACGATGGGCGAATATCGCGCTCACGTTGTGGTTTATGATCATATCGTTCCTCCTTGAATTTTCAGCTATCGTCCCTGATAGCAGCTATGGATAGAGTTGTTGCAAAACCTGGGAACATCCGGGTATTTTCCGCCGACGGCGGGTTAAAACCTTCGCGTTCTCCAGTCATGCAAAACGTCTAGTACTCATAGTGATCATCCTGAAGGTCGTCAGTTTAAAAAATATATTAGAGATCGATTACAGTCGATTATAGATTATTATAGGTATTTATAACTGTTTATGGACATTATTCGTCGTATTTCTATTAAGTTGCAATTTTTTATTTTTAGTAAAATTTCTGTTTCATGCGACGTGCCCTGTTATTCCGGCGCTGTTGGTAAGTTTATTGAAATCGGTTTTATTCTCAAAATAGTGTTGGTGTTCTTCCGGTGTGGAGCATTCCCGGAGGCGGTCGTTTTGTTCTTGTAAATAATGGCGGTCGGCTGTTCTGTGCTGTGAAAACGGATCGTACGGGTATCGGTAAAGGTTTTGTAAATGGTAAAAAGATTCGGCGGGTACTCTCCGCGGATGAGATCCCCACTTTCGACACGGCGCGGCGCTTCGCGGCTCCCTGGAATTGCGCAATGGGTCATGGACACGCTGGGCGGGTTCTCTTCGCGTGTTCAAAATCCGCGCGCGCTCCTTGTCGGGATCGTGGCAGGGGTGTTGTGCGCCTTCATCATCATACTCGTTGTGGATTTTTTCCGGGTGAGATCGCTGGCAAGCTTCGAACCCAAGGTGCCCACCAAGATATTCGATAAAAACGGCGTGCTGGTGGCCGAGCTCTTCAGGCAGAAGCGCGAGGTGGTACCGCTTTCGAAGATTCCCAAAAACCTCGCCCATGCCTTTGTGGCCATAGAAGACACCGAATTTTATGAACACTTCGGCATCAATCCGAAGGGCATCGCGCGGGCATTCTTCATAAATGTTTTTTCCGGGCGGATCAGGCAGGGCGGAAGCACCATCACGCAGCAGCTTTCAAAGATACTCCTGACCTCCGGCGAGAGAAGCATCTATCGCAAGGTCAAAGAGGCATTTATTTCCATAATGATGGAAATTTTCTATACCAAGGACGAAATACTGACGTTGTACCTCAACCAGATATTTCTGGGGCACGGGGCCTATGGCGTACAGTCTGCATCGCAGTTTTATTTCAACAAGAATGTCTGGGACCTCAACCTGGCCGAGTGCGCGCTCCTGGCATCGCTGCCTTCGTCGCCCAACAATCTTTCACCGATACGCTTTCCGGAGCGCTCACTCGAGCGGCACAAAATCGTGCTGGCCAAGATGGTGGAGGCTGGCTACGTCACCATTCCGCAGGCGGAGAAGGCGTACCTCGATTTCTGGCCGGATTATCTCTATTATATAAACGAGCTACCCCCGACCATGAATACCTGGTCGTCGAGGATTGACAAGGCGCCGTGGTTTACCGAGTACGTGCGCCGCATGCTGGTTAAAAAGTACGGTGAGGAAAAGGTGTACGAGGAAGGGCTTCTGGTATATACCACCATGGACCTCACCAAGCAGCTGGCGGCCCAGAAGGTGCTGCCTCCGGCCCTCAAGCGTCAGACGGCGGTTTCGGGCAGCCTCGCGTTCAGGAGGGAGGACCAGATCACGGAACAGTATGGCCCCCTGGTCGACGTGTTTTCGCTCCTGTTTAACTGCAATCCCTTCAGGCGGACCGGTTCGCTCGAGGTGAAGAAAGTCAACGATGCGCTTAAAGAAAGGGTGATCGACGAGCTGGAAATCATCAACTATTTTACAGGAGGCGATGCCCTGGGGGAAACCATCCAGCACTACCGAGTAGGGTATGCCGACGACAAGGATTATCAGAAAGTGGAGGGTTGTCTGATCTCGATCGACCATCGGACCGGTTATATCGAGGCGATGATGGGAGGCAGCGAGTTTACGAGCGGCAACCAGCTCAATCGCTCCATGCAGTCAATGCGCCAGCCCGGTTCGGCTATCAAGCCCCTGCTGTATGCCGCCGCCATGGAATCGAAAAAGTTTTCGCCGGCCACCGCCGTGCTCGATTCGCCACTGGTATACCTCGACACCGAGGGCGGGGACTGGGTGCCGGAGAACTACGAAGGCGAATATTACGGCCTGCTGCGGCTGCGCAAGGCGCTTTCCCTCTCGATTAACGTAATCAGCATCCGCATCGCCGACACGCTCGGGATCGAGTACGTTATGCGGTTTTACGGCAAGCTCCTGAAGCTCAGTTCGGCGGACACAAAACGGCGTGTGCCCCGGAATTTTTCCATCGCACTCGGGTCGTTCGAGGTTTCGCCCTTCGAGCTCGCGCGCGCCTACGCGATCATCGCAAACGGCGGCAGGGACGTCATTCCCTTCAGCGTCAGAAGCGTGAAGGACCGCAACGGCCGGGTTCTCGAGAACAACGAGGAGGAGATCGCCGCATTGATCAGAAAACGCGAAGCGGACGGTACGATGCAGGTACTCCAGCCGGCAACCGCACAGATAATGATCAGTCTTCTGCAGTCGGTCATTTCATCGGGAACGGGGTCGGCGGCATCGATCGGCCGCGCGGCCGCGGGGAAGACGGGCACCACGAATAACTGGAAGGATGCATGGTTCTGCGGTTTTTCGCCGTCAATCACCACCTGTATCTGGATGGGCTATGATAAACTGGGGCTTTCGCTGGGCATAGGCCAGGCCGGGGGGGCCGTTGTTGCGCCCGCATGGGGCGATTACATGCGCGATGCGCTCAGGAACGAGGAGGCATACAGCTTCCCGCAATTCGCGGCCCTTTCGGAAAAACAGGTATGCGCGATTTCAGGCCTCACCCTGTCGTCGAACTGCCGTAACAGTGTGAGCGAGGTTTTTATTCCGGGGACCGAACCGGAGGAGGAGTGTACGCTGTGCCGGGACGCCCTTCACGAGGTGAAGGTGCTCCAGAAGGGCCCGAGGGAGAACATCTCGGGCGGACAGAAAAAGTCGATTATGAAAAACATCAAAAAGAAAAAGGACACCGATCGCATACTCGACAAGGTCGGCAACGATTTGTTAAACTGACGGTAAAGGGACGCCATGCAGTCTGAAAAATTTATCCTTAAAAAGGAAAATACCTGTCTTATGGTCATTGACATACAGGAGCGTCTTTTCAATTCGATGGAATACGACATCCGCAAAAACGTGGTACGGAACATCGGGATCCTGATCGAAACGGCAAGTACGTTTTCAATGCCGGTTGTCGTCACCGAACAGTACGCCAGAGGGCTCGGCCCTACGATACCGGACATCAGAAATCACCTCTCCGGAATCGAGGCTTACGACAAGACCTGTTTCAACTGTATGCTGGACGGCGCTATCGAGGAGCGAATCAATTCGCTTGGAAGGAAGACGATCATTCTGTGCGGCATCGAAACCCATATCTGCGTGCTGACTACGGCGCTGACCCTGCTCGCCAGGGGCTTCCATGTGGTTGTGGCCTCCGACGCGGCGTGCTCTCGCAGGAAGCACGAGTGGAAGATGGCGATAAGCGCCCTGCGCGATGCGGGCGCGGTCATCTTTCCAACAGAGACGATAGCGTTTATGTTCATTGAGCGTTCCGGGACCGACGAATTTAAACGGCTTTCGCCGCTTTTCAAGTGATGTGCGAATCGCCGAATGGAGATTGCTGACATGATACGATATACGGCGTTCGCTTTCGCGCTGGTGCTGTGCCTGCCTGCTTTTGGAGGGGAGTCGCCGGCGAAAAGGCTGTTCGTAATAGAGAGAAGCCTGAACAGCAACATGGTCGTTTATGACGCCAACGTGGTTCCGGGAAGCTTTTTTAACCGCGTCCGGCCCGTCGACGCATACTGGATTATGCGCGAACAGGACAGCCGGCGGGAAGAGCTGAATTATGTTGAGAAGCGAAGGGCCTATGGTTTCGATATAGAGCCGGTGCGGGAGGGGAGTCACTACCGAATTGCACTACGCTCCTTCCGCCAGAGGACCATCAGCGTGGTGCTGGAGAACAATCGTCCCAGGGCGATCATAGCTATTAACGGACGACGGAGCTATCTCTCGCGCATTTTTATCGCGACCGGCGGATCATCGCTATTCCCGGTGGTCAATCATGTGGAGCTCTTCGGAATCGACACGGCCAATGGGGAGCGATTGAGCGAAAAAATTATCGCCCGCTGAGCGAGCCTGTCCCTACGAAAGGGAATCCCACCTGATCGTGCGCGCATCCATGACGGGACCATCAACGCAGGTGCGCCTGGGCCCTGAATCGGTCTCGATCGTACAGCCCGAGCAGAGCCCCACGCCGCAGCCGAAATAATTCTCAAGCGACACTTCCATCGGAGCGGGATTGTCCGCGGCGAGGCGGGCCATGCCCGCCATCATCGGAGTGGGTCCGCAGACGTACACGCGGTCGAAGCCGCCCCCGGAGAGCCGTTCGCAGCCGGTCTCGGTGCAGTAGCCGCCGCGCCCTTCCGAACCGTCATCCGTTGAGATAATGAATTCGTCGACCGCCGAGGCGAATCGATCCCTGCAGTAGATGAGGTCGGCAGTGCGCGCACCGTATACGAAGGTAACGGACGTACCGCGTCTTTTAAGCTCCCGTGCCAGATAGAAAAGCGGGGCATTACCGACGCCGCCTCCGATCAGGAGCGCGCGACCGCCGTTTATCAGGGTGAATCCCTTCCCAAGCGGCCCGAGCATGTCGATGTCCTCGCCGGCGGGAACGCCGCTGATGAGCCTGGTGCCTCTTCCGACAATTCTTATAATGATTTCCATTATACCATCGTTGTAATCGAAAACGGAAAAAGGCCGGCGCACAAGCGGGTCGGTGCCCGAAGCGGCTTTAATATTGACGAATTGCCCGGGCTCGGGCGCGGGTGCACCGTCGGACCTCAGCTTTAATAGAACATGGTCTCTTGCTATGGGTAAAGGCTTTTCGATCATCTGTGCCATCTATTTACCGCCATCGGGTTGATGATGAAACAAGCATTCCCTCGCATAAAGACTAATACAATACTATTTTCTACCGGGAACTCTTTTATTTACGCCCGGCGGCGATCGTGTTTCTGTTTCGACAGGAGTCGGTTTTACCATAGAACAAGGGCTTGCCAGCCCTTGTTCCTGCCGGGCGCGGTAAACACCCTCATACACTTGTGACAGTGGCGTGGACTCTTCCCTTTTTCCCGCCGCGCCAGGAGCATCCCGGGCGCCTGTAAAAAGTGAGTGACTTATACTGGCGCGTTTCGTAGGATACGCGGCATAGAGCAGGTCGGAGGAACCGGATGAAAGCGAAGGGCGGCACGAAATCGAACGAATACATCCTTGCAATCGACGTCGGCACACAATCGGTGCGCGCCATTCTGATCGACCCCAGGGGCACGCTGCACGACATCGTCAAGACCCCCATCGAGCCGTATTTTTCCGAGCAACCCGGATGGGCGGAGCAGCATCCCGACTATTACTGGAAGACGCTCTGCGTTACGTGTAAAAAGCTTCTCTCCTCGACGAAAATCCCGAAAAACTCCATTCGGGGCGTCACCATGACGACCCAGCGCGACACCATGGTGAACGTCGACCGAAACGGCAGGCCCCTCAGGCCCGCCATCGTATGGCTCGACCAGCGGCGCGCCAGCAAGGGAAGCTGGCCGAACCCGGTACTGAAAACGGCCCTTCGCGCGATGAAGCTCCTGGAGGCCGTGGAATACACGATCACCGAGAGCGAGTCCAACTGGATCCGCGAGAACCAGCCTGAGATATGGGAGAAGACTCACAAGTTTCTCTTTCTGTCGGGTTTTCTTACGTACCGGCTGGTCGGTGAGTACGTCGACTCTACGGGCTGCACGGTGGGATTTGTACCCTTCGATTACAAGACCCAGGCATGGGCAAAACGGTCGGATATGAAATGGAAGATGTTTCCGATGGACCCTTCGGTACTGCCCGCCCTTGTAAAGCCTTCGCAGATGCTTGGCTCTATCACCAAGAAGGCCTCATCGGAAACGGGAATTCCGGCTGGCCTTCCGCTCGTCGCGGCAGCGGCCGATAAGGCCTGCGAGGTGCTGGGTTCGGGATGCCTGAGCCCCGAGATCGCCTGCCTTTCGTACGGCACGACCGCCACGGTTGAAACAACCAACACCAGATACGTGGAGATCGTCCCGTTTATACCGCCCTATCCGAGTGCCGTCCCCGGCGCCTACAACACGGAGGTGATGATCTACCGCGGCTTCTGGATGGTAAGCTGGTTCAAGCGCGAATTCGGCATGCGCGAGGAGTTGATTGCGCAGAAGAGGAAGATAAGCCCCGAACAACTCTTTGATGATCTGGTGGCGGACATTCCGCCGGGCTCGATGGGTCTCATGCTCCAGCCATACTGGTCGCCCGGCCTGAAGATACCCGGACCGGAAGCGAAGGGCGCGGTGATCGGCTTCGGCGACGTGCACACCCGGGCGCACATCTACCGCTCGATCCTGGAGGGTCTGGCCTACGCGCTCAAGGAGGGGGCGATGCGCACCGAAAAGCGCAACGGTGTGAAGATCGAGCGGGTGCGGGTTTCCGGCGGTGGCTCGCAGAGTGCCGTGGCAATGCAGCTTACCGCCGATATTTTCGACATGCCGACGGAGCGGCCCCATACCTACGAAACCTCGGCGCTGGGCGCCGCCATTGATGCAGCGGTGGGCCTTGGAATCTACCCCGATTTTCCCGCCGCCGTGAAGGCGATGACGCGTATCGGCAAGGTGTTCGATCCGATCCCTAAAAACAGGGACATCTACCGCGAACTCTTCGAGAAGGTTTACCTGAAGCTGTATGACCGCCTGAAGCCCCTGTATGAGGATATTCGCGAGATTACTGGCTATCCGCCGAGGCGATAGCCAGCGGGCGGACCCGGCGGCGCCGTATGCGCGGAAAGGCCTGCCGGTCGCACAACTGTCGCCCCTTTCCCGCGATGGATTGGCGCCGGCTGGTCCTCCCGGGCCCGCGCCATGCGCGTGCTCTATCCCGCGTGACGGAATGAACTCTGCGGCGTACGGTTGCGGCCGGAGCGTCTGTCTCCTTCGCGGGGACGCATAACACGCCTGCGAACCGGCGCCAATTAATGATTGACCTCGATATTATCATACAATACTATTACAGCGAATGTATAGAATCGTAACACGCGCGCCTGTCCGGGCAGTTGCCCGGCCGGGCTTCCGTATTCGCTATTGTCGCAGTACCAAAATTTACCGTCACTCCGGGGATGTTTATGAAAACGATAAACAAAATCAGGGAAGGTGAAAACACCATGAAGAGTCTGGTATATGAACTGGAAGAGGCTTTTTTCACGGTAGTAAAAGGCGCCTATCCCGGTTCATGGGAGGATGCAGGCATTACCCGGTCGCTCATCATGGAGATTGCCGGGATCATGAATGAACGACAACTGCGGACTCCCGGTAATCTTGTAAAGACTAACTGGAGACCTCTGCAGCTGGCCGGTGAGCCGGAGAGCGAGCTCTGCTCGATGGCGATGCTTTTCAGGATACGCTACCACGACGGGCAGGCCGTAGAGGGCGCCTCGTTTATCCAGGCGCGCGCCAAAGACCCCGGAAGGAACAGCTTCTCTTCGATAAAAAAAGACCAACTGAAGCGCGTACAGTCAATCGCACATCACAGCCAGCTTCTGCTGTATGATTATGACAATATCACGGGTATGGCTTTTCCGGCGACGGCGGAATCGGTTCTGGGCGCGTATCCGGCAAGCTGGAACAGGTGGGCCCCTTACACCGTCGCCGCGGTAACGCCTTCCCATTGTGCCCTCGCCCTTGGCTCAAAGGACGCAGCTTTGTACAAGACCTCGCTTCCGTGGTCGTACCAGCTCTGCTTCCGGAATTTCTACGGGCTCGATCTCGACTATGGCGATATTGCGGTGGATACCGCCCGCGGTGTCAGGTTCGAGAAGGGCCGTGCCCGTTATCTCGTTCTGGTTTCCGTCGCGCACGGCGGGGCCGATCTCGACGAGAGCTTCGATTTCGATCGTGCCGCGTACACGGAGATGAGTTGAGCGTCGATGCTGACCGCTCCGGATGTGCCTGGGACTGAAGTTTCTTACTAGCCCTTCCGTGTGAGCTTTGAAATGCCGAGCGCGGCAAAGTAGACCAGCGTACCCCCCGCCACCATGGTCGCGCCGGTGGGAGTGTCGAGGTTATACGAAAGAAACAATCCGCCGAGCATGATGACTACCGTGTAGGCGATTCCCGCCGCGAGCACCAGTCTGAAATCCCTGGACACCAGAAGCCCGAAGCTTGCCGGAAGAACGATGAGCGCCGAGACAAGGATTATCCCCACGATCTTAATGCTTACGACGATAATGGCCGCAAGGAAGACCAGCATTGCGTTTTCGAGGAGGGATATTGGCACGCCGCTGACCGCAGCGACCTCCTCGTCGAAAGAAGCGAACAGAATGCGATGAAGGAATATTGTGACGAAGGGAAGAAACAGGGCCATGGCGATGATGACAAGCGTACGGTCGAAACCGGTGATGCCGAGGATGTTGCCGAAAAGATAACCCATCAGGTCGAAAGTGTAGTCCGTGCGAAAGGCGATGAAGAGCGCACCGAGCGCCATGGAGAAGGAAAAGAATATGCCGATACTCACATCGTAGCTTATTCTGCCCAGCCGGACTATACGCCCGATGACGAGTGCCGAAACGATGCAGAATACGAGGGAGGTGTAGAACGGGTTGATGCCGAGCAGAAGCCCAAGCGCGACGCCTGCGAAGGCCGTATGGGCGATGCCGGCTCCCATAAAGGAAAGACCGCGCATTACCACGAAAAACGAGAGCGTGCCGAAAAGAATACCCAGAAGAAAACACATGAGAAACGCGTCCTTGAAAAAGACCATCTCGAAAAGTTCCGTCATCGGGCCCGCCGGCAGGTTTCGCAGTTCTGGTCGTGGTGCAGGAAGTAAACATCCCTGCCGAAAACCTTCTCCAGCGCTTCGGTGGGCATGCCGTCTGACGGTCTCCCGTGGAAATGGATCTTCTGCTTGAGGCAGGCAACCCTGTCTACGATGGCCGAAACGCTGCCGATATCGTGCGACACTATGATAATGGTCATGCCTTCGTTATCGCGGAGATCGACAAGCAGTCGGTAAAAATTGTCCTGGGCGACCGCGTCCAGGCCGGTCGAGGGCTCGTCGAGGATGAGCATGCGCGGATGCAGGGCGAGCGCACGCGCGATGAGCACACGCTGGCGTTCGCCGCCGGACAGGCTGCCGAAGTGGCGGTCCCGATGCTGGCTCATTTCGACACGATCGAGCGCGCTGTCGATTTCCTTCCGGTCTTCGGTGTGGAGACGCTCGACGATGGTGGCGCGCGCATAGCGTGACATGGCGACAACGTCGAAGGCGCTGAGCGGGAAATCCGCATTGTATGCAGACCGCTGCGGAAGATAACCGACAAGCCCGCTTCGCCGTATATCGGCCGGAGGGAGCCCGTACACGCGGACCTCTCCGGCAGAGGGCGGCGTAAAACCCATCGCCGTACGGAGCAGGGTGCTCTTTCCGCTGCCGTTTGGCCCTACGATGGAAAGTATCTCGCCCGGGTCGACCGTCAGGTATATGTCTTCGAGTACCACGGCCGAGCCATAGCGGACCCATACTCCTTGCATGGACAGCGCCGGGTGCCCGTTTACGGTATCATTATTCATGATTCAAAATCCCGCATCAGCGCGCTCGCGGAGCGTCGCCGGCCAGGGCTTTGGCGAGGAGGCGCGCGTTGTGCTCCATCAATCGCGGGTAATCCGACTTTTCCGGGTCGTCAGGATCTCCGAGGCTGTCAAGTTGCAGCAATACCGCGCCGGTCTCGCGCGCCAGGGCGTTAGCGGCCCCGCTCTGGACCTTGAGGTCGATGATCACGACGCGAACGTGTTCGGAGCGCGCCTTTTTAACAAGGCGATTAAAATCGCGCACCGATGGTTCATGCCCGTGCCCCTTTTCAATTGTATCGACGATGTTAAGCCCGTAGTCAGCCGCGAAGTAATTCCATGACGGGTGCCACTGAATCAATTTTTTATCGTGGAGCGGGCGCAGCATGGCGGCAATACGCCTGTCGGTCTCGTCGAGCTTTTTCCCGTATGATTCAAGGTTTTGTCTGAAGTATTCCGCACCGTCCGGATAGATTTCCGAAAGCCTGCCGGCGATATGGCGCGCGATCCTGCGGCCGCCGGCGATTGAAAGCCAGATATGCGGATTGTCGTGACCGCCGCGGTTCATCAAATACGATACGGCGGTCCCTTTTCGAAGATACTTTTCAACCCAGCCGTCGTATTCCGGGTGAATGCCGATAAAGATTCGTGACGCCTGCAGCCGCTTCACGGTGGTTGGAAGAGGTTCGAATGTATGGGGATTGGCGCCCGGTGGCACCGCGAAAAACACCTGGGCGCGGTCGCCGGCGATTGAACGTGCGATATCGCACACGGGATAGATTGAGACGGCGATCAGCGGGTCACCGCCCGGGGCTCCCTCCTCGCGTGCGCACGAGATGACCGCGGAAAGCGCAAGCAATGCGGTAAGTGCAGCGGTCGCGCAGAGCGGGCGATGAGGTTTCGATTTCATTGAATGGTCCATTAATAGGTCGTCGCGGTTCCTGTATCCGAATCGGTGTCCGCCCCTGGAAGCGCCGATCAGTATGGAGCGGGGATGCACGGTCTCCAACTGTGGGGGGCCTCAATGATTTGCGCAAGAAAATTATAAATGTGCGGCGGGGCTGGAAATATGCCATGGGAAGACCGGCGTGTTGTTTTACTTGACAAATCGAGGTGTCGGCGCGTAATCAACAGAAAAGAATGGATCGTCGCACAGGCGGGTATCGCCGGATTTGCAGTCCGTCGGCCGGAGATAACGAATAATCCGGCCCTCTCGCTGTTAAAATGTTGAAATCGGCGATTTTCATGATACCATAGAGTGCAAACACCGCGCCCCTTCGAGCACGACAAAAGGAGTAATCCATGGCGAAAAAAGACGGTTTTCCGGCGGAAGATCTATTCTGTTCGGACCACGGCCTGACCTATAACGACTTCATCATTCTTCCCGGCTATATAGACTTCGCCCCGGACGACGTGGACCTCGAGGCGAATCTAACGCGCAACATCATTCTAAAGAGGCCCATCACCTCGAGCCCCATGGATACGGTAACCGAATACCGCATGGCTATCGGAATGGCCCTCCTCGGCGGGATAGGGTTCATCCATTACAACAATACGATCGAGGAACAGGCCGAGCACGTTAAAAAGGTAAAACGCTTCGAGAACGGTTTCATCACCGACCCCCTTGTGCTGTCCCCGAACAATACCATCGCCGATATAGATGAGATCAAGGCGAAATACGGCTTTTCGGGCATTCCTATTACGGAAGACGGAAAGCTATACTCGAAACTGGTCGGGGTGGTGACCAACCGCGATGTGGACTTTGAGACCGATCGCACCAAGAAGCTTCGGGAGGTTATGACGACCGAGGTGATGACGGCGCGGAAGGGCATATCCCTTACCCAGGCGAACGAAATACTGAAGAAATCGAAAAAGGGGAAGCTCCCAATCGTCGATGAAAAAGCCTGTCTGGTGGCGTTTATGTGCAGGAACGATCTCCTGAAGAACCGGGAGTACCCCTTCGCGTCCAAGGATGGCCAGAAACAGCTGATGGTAGGGGCCGCGATATCCACGAAGGAAGAATCGAAGGAACGCTTGGATCGCCTGGTGCAGGCGGGCCTTAACGTCGTGGTGATCGATGCGGCGCAGGGTAATTCACTCTACCAGGTCGAGATGATAAAGTACATCAAGAAAATGCATCCGTCACTCGATGTGATCGGCGGCAATGTCGTCACCGAAGAGCAGTGCAAAAACCTCATAAGGGCCGGGGCTGACGGCCTGCGCATCGGCATGGGGCCCGGCTCTATCTGCACCACGCAGACCACCATGGCGGTGGGAAGGGCGCAGGCCACGGCGATTTACCGATGTGCTCGCTTTGCCCGCAGGCATGGTGTTCCGGTAATCGCCGACGGCGGTATCTCGGTTACCGGGCATGTCGCAAAGGCGCTGTCGCTGGGGGCATCGGCGACCATGATGGGCTCGATGTTCGCGGCGACCGAGGAGGCTCCCGGGGAATACTTCTATGAAAACGGTATACGCCTGAAGCGCTACCGGGGGATGGCATCGCTCGAGGCGATGGAAAAGGGCGGCGCCAAACGCTATTTCGCGGATGATGCGAAAATCATGGTGGCGCAGGGCGTTTCAGGCGCCGTGGTTGACAAAGGTTCGCTTTTCGATTACGTGCCGTATCTCATCCAGGGACTCAAGCATTCCCTTCAGGATATGGGAGCGAACAGCGTCAGGAAACTCCACGAGATGCTGTTTGCCGGAGAGCTGCGTTTCGAGCGGCGATCGCTATCGGCCCAGATCGAGGGGGGCGTACACGACATGTACTCCTACAAGGAGCCCAAGTACATGTGAGCTGTCAGGGCGACGGTGTGCTTCGTTGTTTTTTTCGCCGGATCCGGATGATTATAAATACCGCCACTCCGACCGCCATGAGCGCCAGCACCGCCGTATTGTAGTTGCGTAGAATCGTACTCATGCGGTCTTTTACCAGTTCCCAGTTGTCTCCCAGCAGGTAGCCGGTGTGGATCCAGATAAGGTTCCAGATTGATGCGCTGACGATGGCCAGAGCGAATACTTTCGGCAGAGACAGGCGCGCGATGCCGGACGCAAGCGAGATAACCGATCGGACGCCTGGTAGAAACCTGTTGGCGAGTACTACGAAATAACCATACCGCCTGAACCATGATTCTGCCAGCACGATACGCTTTGCCGGGAGATGCCGGTAATCTTTCCCTATAAAATATTCTCGTCCCAGAAGGCGTCCGATCAGAACGAGGCATACGAAACCGCAAACGCTGCCAAGCGTAGTGACTGCGTATACCAAAAGGTAATCCAGCCTGCCGGTGCCCACCAGGAACGCGCCGAAAGCGGTTATGGTGTCGCCGGGAATCGGGGGGAAGACATTTTCCACGAATGCGCTGACAAATAGCAGGGTATAGAGCAAAAAATCGTTCGCACCGGCGAGCGTCGGGAGGATTTCGGCGATGTGGTTTTCCATGGATATCCTTGATAGTAGAGGCTTCCGGTGATTTAAGCAAACTTTTTAGCTGGCAGGCAAAGCGAAAAATCCTTGATTATCGCATCGGAGCGGATATCATTTTTAGCAATGTGCCGCGCGCTACACCCTGATTGAGAGGTCATGATCGTGAGAAGGTTACTGGTTTTTACCCTTGCCGCAGTGCTGCTTCTGCTTCCTTCCTGCAAAACAACGGAAGTCAAAGACCCGCTAATGGACCGGATCGACTCGTTTCTGGCGGTGGATCCGAATTCAAGAGAGCTCTTCCATGTCGTAATGATGTCGGACCGCTATCTTATAGCGCAGATGCAGCATCCCGATCGGATTCAGCGCAACGACGACTCGGGTGGTGATAAGTACATGACCGAGGAGTTGAAAAAGTTCGACAAGATCGATGAGGAGCGTGAGGGTGTTATCGCCGTATGGCTGTATCCCGATTCCGGCAGGCTCATGAAGGTTCGGCCTAAAAAGCTCACCTACCTGATGGAGATCGACAAGCTGATCGTGGAGGACATCCAGCGCTGGAGCTTCCAGTTCCCCAAAAAGGACGTGTATCCGACGCAGTTTGACGTCCGGTATCGCGTGATTTTGCGAAAGACGCTTTCAGACGATGAAATCATGAAAGAGGTCCGGGACAAGATAATCGAGAAGACCGGCTCGCGCTGATCAGACGGAGGCCGTATTGATGATCAGGCGTACCGAGTTTTCATCGATCAGGAGCTTTTTGGCGATGTCGTTCGAGCTCCATCCCCTGCTTGAAAGCTCCCTGACGGTTTTAATCACTCCATCGTTCAGGTTTTTTCCCAGCGGCAGGTCGCCTTTCATTTGTCGCGAGATGGGATTGTTGTTCTCGACGGCCTGAAGGAAGTCGGCGAACTGCTTCATCTTGCGGTCGGTCTGGCTGAACATGTCCTTGAGGCGTGAATCGGTGCTGTCGATTTCCGACCGCATCGATTCCATTTTCTGGAACATGGCGTGGATCTGGTCGATGCGCTTTTCTATGTGAGCCGTGAGCCCCTCGAGCTCGCCGAACTTGTCCTTGACGTCGCGGATTTCCTGTTCGCGCGATTTGAGCACCAGAGTATTCTCCTCTATGGAAGTCAGGTACTGGGTGAGTTTCTGGATGCGCTTGTCGGAGCGCTCGACAACCGCCTGGAACGAGCCGATCCGGGACTCCATCGATTTGATGAGCATGTCAGCTTTATGGGAGGATTCAAGGTTTTTCGCTATTGTGTCCTCATACTCGCGAAGCTCGGATATCCGCGCCTCCAGCCCGGCATAGCTCTGCCCGAGCGTCTCGATGCGCGTATTTACCATGTCGATTTTCGAAATCTTGTCCTCGAGCGCGTCCATCTTCTGCGTGACCATGTCGGTCAGTCCGATGATCCCCGCCAGTTCGTTTTCATAGCTTGAAAGCCGTCCCTTGCGGCCCTCGAAGGCCTTCAGCTCCTTCTCGACGGTCTTTCTCAGGTCTTTTATCTTTTCGATATCGTCCATGAACTTCTGGATGCCCCTGGCCTCATCTTTGGCCTCCCTGAGCATTCCGCCGAAATTCTGAACGGCGTCCTCGACCTTGCGTATCATGTCATCGCTCTTGGTGAATATCTGCCGGCTCTCCTCGTACTGGGTTATCTCCTTCCTCATGTCGACAAGGCGCTGTTCCATCTGGGAGAAGTCTATCTTCACGCGCTGCATCTGGGAATCAAGTGAGTCGTTGAAACGCTCCTCCATGGTCGAGAGCTTCTCGGAAAGCGAATTGAAACGCTGTTCGACGCCGTGGTATTCGGTGATAAGCGTTGACATCTTTTCTTCGGCCGATTCGGAGAGACGGTTCTCCATTTCGGCGTATTTCTCGTCGAAATCCTCGATTTTCGCGATGGTTTCTTCGGCCTCCCTGCGGGCCGCCTTTACGATCTCGTCCTTTTTTGCGATGGAGTGGATGCTCAGGTTGTCGATTTCGGTCCGTATCTTCTGGACTTCGTCGGCAAAAGACGCGATGAGTTTCGACTTGGAGTCGTCGACGGTGTTCTCCACGTTGCGGAGCTTGCCGTAAACCTTGTCGATGTCGGTTTCGACCTTCTCGAGGAGGGAGTCGCGGCTGCGATGAAACTCCGCTATGGATTCAGCGATCTCACGTTTTATGTTGGCGGATTTGTCCTTGATATCGGCGAATACGCTGTTTTCGAGATCGGAGAGGGTCGACTTCAGGGCGCTGACCTTCGAGTTGATATCGGCGATATCGGAACGGGTTTCGGCCAGGGACTGGCTGCGGGTCTCCTGCAGCGCCAGTTCGAAGTTTTCGATCGCTTTTTCGATATTGCCGATCTTGGTGTTAATGTCGGTGTACACGCGGCGATCGGCCGAATCGATCCGGCTTTCGAGCAGGTCGGCAGCGTGGCTAACGGAGTCGATACGGGATTTGATGTTTTCTAGTATCGCCTCGCCGGTGGTGGTGATCCCCTGTTCCATGCGGGCGAGCGAATCGGAGAAGGACCTCGTGAGCAGGTCGACCTTTTCCTGGGCGGATCCGAGCAGCGCAGCCTCGTTGTCCCTGAACGATTCCCTCAGCCTGTTTACCTGGGAGGCGATCTCCTCGCCCATTTCGCGCGACCGTTCGCGCACCTTGTCATTGAATGCCTGTATGAGAAGAGAACTTTCGCGCTCGACGCGGGCCAGGCCCTCGATAAGGGAGCTGATCTTTTTGGCCATATCCCCGAAGCCCGCCCTCGACGCGGCGATAAATTCGATCTGCTTGTTCACCTCGCGCGCCGCCTGAGAAACGACCTTGAGGTCGTCCTCGACCTTCTTGAGGCTGGACTTCTCGATGTCGAGGCCCTTTATCCTGGTTTCGATTTCGGAAACCGATTCCCTTAGGGAGGTCGAGAGCCCCCCCGCCTTTTTGACGAGCAGGTCCATCTCGATGGTTGCGTCGTTGAAGCGGCGGCTCTCGGTGTCGGTGAGTTTCCTGAAATCGTTGAAGATCTTGGATGAGAAGCGCTTCAACTTGATCATTTTCAGGTTCGATCGGTCGAGCCGGCGAAACGCGAAAAGAATCAGCAGGCACGACAGGAGTGTGACAATATTCCACGTCATCTCTTGTACTCTCCGCGAGTAAGGTTCAGATCTCTGGCCGCAGGGACTTTATTCCAACTAACAATTCTATATAAATACCATGATATTGTCAATATCTATTTTATGTCTCATTAAAAAAGAATGGAGCAGGAGGTTTTTTTTCTGAGAGATGACGGTTCGGGGGCTATTTTAAACAAAATGGAGAATGGCTCATGATCAGAAAGGCTGTTGTTTTAGGCGGCATTGCCGGCATTGTTACGATCCTTGCCGCGTTTGTGTTTTCGGAGGCCATGGTGAAAAAGGAGCCTTACGTCGAGCGCCTCCTGGAGTCGGAGCACTTCCGTAACGGAAGGACGGTGGCCATGGTGTGCGAGTTAACGGCGTATTGTCCCGGCGCGTGCTGTAACACCGAACATGTCACCGGTGATAACGGCGAATTGGCGATCGACTGGAGCGATCAGCTGGCGGTGGGGGGGCTTTCGATCAGGGCGCTCCTGGATTCAGGCATCCGACCGGCCGCGGTCGACTCGTCGCTTATTCCCTTCGGTTCAATAATCGACTGCGACGGGGTTCTCTACGTGGCGCTGGACAGGGGAGGGGCAATAAGGGGAACAAGGATAGATCTCGCGATGGATGCGCATGATGAATGCGTTGAATTCGGGCGCAGGAGGAACCGTACCGTTACGGTGCATGTGCCGCGCTCGCCCTCGGCGGTGGTAGGCATGATCAGGGAAAAATACGGTTTGCGAGGAGACCGCTAGCGCGCTATTCCCTGGCGGCCTCGGCCTCGGTGTCGCTGAGGCGGATATCCCTCGCCGACTGGTTGATGGGAAGCGGAATGCTCTCACCCTGCTCGACGTCCGACTGGTTTCTGGGGTCGGGCATTTTCCAGCGGTTTTTTTCATCTTCGATCATCACGCCAACTCGCTCGAGGCTCGACTGGATCGCGCAGTCGTTCGGGTCGAGCAGCAGCGCCTTCTCGTAATAGGCCCTGGCCTCCTGGCTTCTGCCGAGTTTCTCGTGGCAGAGTCCCGTGTAATGCAGAATCGAGGCGGTGTTTTCACTGAGGTCCATCGCCCGGCTGAAATACTCGAGCGCCTCCCGCGGGCGTCCCATCGCGAAATAGAGAACCCCCATCTGGTAGAGCACCTTGGTGTCGTCGCGCTTGAGCACCATCGCCCGCTGGAGATACTTGAAAGCATCGTCGAGGTTCTGGACCGTTATCGACAACATGCCCAGCCGGTAGTTCGCCTCGAAATTGTCCGGGTTTATCTGGATGATCGCGCGGTAGAACGTTCCGGCCTCGTCCCAGCGCCGGTTTTTCTCATAACGCACGGCCTCGGAATAATAATAATGTTCCTTGAAGGTCAATTGTGCATTGATGTAAGTGCGCAGATCGGGCATATAATCCCCCATCCTGCGCAGCTGGGCAAGAACCGCAGTCTCGCCGTCGAATTCCCCGCGAACCTCCATAAGCGCGGCCCTTTTAAGCAGGGTAAATGCCTGGGTGCGCGCCTGGATGCCCGCAAGAACCCCCGCCCTGAAATAAGGCAGCGCGCCCTCGGCGGGAATGAGCTCCGCGATTTTCAGGTTGTTCGACAGGTAGCTGTTTTCCAGCGATTCGTTTAGGCCGTACCCGGAGCCCTTGTCAGAGCACGGCCACGCGGGCCTGTCCGTTCCGGCAAGATGGACGAGCATATCGTCGACATCATTAAAAAGAAGATGGGCGAGCGGCTGATACTCGTTGATAAAGAGCCCGGATAGAGCGGGATTCTCCCTGAACAGGGAGACAAGCCTGTCCAGGCCCTCGGGTTTAAAGGCAAGGGTGGACTTTTCAGCGGCGCACACGACGACGAGATGGTCGGAAAAAAGGAAACCGGCGAAATGCCGGAATGTTTTCTTCATCCCGGAAAGGGCCCCGTTGAGCGTGGAGGGTGCGCTGTGAGACAGGTTGAAAACCTGGACGAATAGCCCGTCGTGCGACAGGGAACGGTGTACTATCCGATAGTATTCTTCGGTAAACCGGAACCGGTTGCAGGCCAGGTCATATAGGTTGGGAATATCGACGACCATTCTCATTGTGCCGCGCAGGAGGCTCAGGTGGCGAAGTATTTCACCCCTCTCGGTATAGTAAAAGTCCTTGCCGGTAATCGGTGACTGGCCGAAATCGACGGAACGTTCCGGAACATAGTCGAGGCATACGGCGCCGGGAAAATAACCGATTGATGGATTTCTATAAAAACGCTGGTTGCCGTCGATAAAGAGTATTCCGGGGTTTCCGTCCGCTGGAACGGGTGCGAAAAGCATGAGCGGGACAAGCGCGCGCTGCAGATTTTTTATCGAATCGTCACGCGCCGAGAAAATATTCCTTCCGTTATAGCGGACCAGCGAACCCGCACGCCCCGGTACCGGGACATCCTCTGGCGAGACAAGATCGACGAAACCGGCGATATGGGTAACGTAGAGTTCCCTGTTGAGCGGAATATCGAAATTGATATGGACAAACAGCATAAGCGGGATAAAGGCCGCCGCTCCGGCCAGGTAGACCGCCCTTGCCCATGAACCCGCCTTCGACTGCATAAAATGAATGACGGGAATCGCCGTGTTCAGGAGCGCCGCAACGTAAAAGATCACGAAAAACCACAGGTAGGTGAAATCCAGCAGGTGAAGCGCCGCCAGAATCGGGACTGGGAGTACAAAAAGTGAAAAATCAATAATCGCGAACCGCCTGCCATGATCGTAGGTCTCGAGGATATCGCGCAGGGTGTGGTAGATGGAAAACCCGAATACGCCCGCGACAGGCAGGAAAACCGCGATTCCGGCCGCGATTCCTATCGAGTTCCCGAGCGAGTTTATCGCCATCAGAAAAAGTATGAATGCGGGCGGATAAAGTACCTCGGTATAAAGGGGGAGATACGCCTTTTTAAAAAAGCGCGCAGCGGCGAAACCGACCAGGAGTGCCGCGGTGCAGGCAAAAACAAAAAGCATCTGCACGTGGATGAAATCCCCGAAGAATTTAATAACGGTCTGGTAACCGAGAAAGAGATATACGAGAACATAGGAAAAATTCAAATAGGCGAACGCGAGATCTTCCCTCTTCCGGGCGGCGGTTTTTTCCTCAGGTTGGTGCTCCTGGTATTCCTGGGCGTAGAGCGTCGGAGGGCTGAAGGGAAGCTTTATGAGAAAGATCGTGGGCAGAAGGATCAGAAACGGAATAAGGCCGAGGTAATAGGCCGGGGAAAGGCGGAAGGCCAGAAATCCGTGCGCCGTTCCGGCCGAAAGAGCGATAAAACTGATAACGAAGAAAGCGATGAGACTCTTTTTCTCATCAATGAACTCACCGCATGCGATTTTAAGGAAATAAGCGCCCTTGATTCCCGCGAAAAAGGAAACCCCCAGCATCGCCGCGTAAAGCGCTCCCCGCGCATTGAAAAAAAGTTCCAGCAGCGGCTCGCCCCCGGCGGGCGCAAAGCACCTTCTTGCTACGAAGAGAGCGCAACCGATCGTGAAGGCCAGATCGGATATCAAATATATCATCCGGAAACGGCTGATTCTCGCGAAAAGCAAACGCCCCGCGAGGTTGCCCAGAAAAAGGCCCGCGAGGACGGCGGGGAAAACGAATCTGAACGTTGACTCATAGGGGGCGTAATAATTGAAGGCGAGGGACATGTCCGCGAAGATGAATGATATCAAAAAGACCGTGGCGAAGAGGTTGTAATAGAGCAGTCGCCGCTGTAGGATGTCGGGATAGCTGAATTCCTTTAAAAGGCTCATTTTTGTAATATGCTCCGTGGACGTGCCGGTTGCTTCAGCTTGATTATGGCCGAAAAATTGGCCATAATTACAAGAACTTTTTACCGGCTTTGAAAGCTACGATTCGATCAGGCGCCTTCAAAGCCGGAAAAAAAAGTAAGAAATCAGGCGTATTTTTCCGTTAATAGAATAGAGTCGTTACATGACGGCAACTGGCTTTTCCCGTCGGCGGAATTTGACTGTTAAAGGAGTATTTGCCGCCTTTTGCGCGAACCGACGGGGGAATTATTTATTGAACTTTTTAGTTTGATTCCATAAGTTAGTAATGATAATGGACTGCCGCGGACCGACGGCGGAAAAGAAAGATCAGAGGCGCTCATGAAGGTCGAGAACGTCCCGGAAAATAACCTTATAGTTCTGTTTCTCCTTATGGTGCTTACCGGGGGCCTGTATTATTTCTGGTGGCTCGCGAGGGTAAGCCGTATATTCAACGATAAGCCGGTATCCAACATAGTGCTCGTGTTGCTTACCCTCGGCCTGTGGAGCCTTTATATTAATTTAAAGTACATGCAGAAATCGGAGGAGCTTAACGGAAGGGACCTTAAATGGTACATGATTCTGTTTCTCCCCATTTCATTTCTGATCGTGCAGCATAACGTCAATGAGCGATACTACCCGGGGAGATAAGGTCAGGAGAGCGCGATGATAGTACGGTGCACACATTGCGATGCTGCTTACGCGGTGGACGATGGAAAGATAACCAACAAGAAATTCGGTTTCTCGTGCCCGAAGTGCGGGACCAATGTGATAATCGACAATCGTCGTGAAAGGCAGGCGGTGACCGCCGCGACAGCGGAACGCGGCCGCCCGGATGATTTGGACATGGACCTCGGCCTTAACGTAGAGGGCGAAGGGCCGGCTTCGGACGAGCCCCTGCCCACTGACGAGGAGCTCGCCAGGGCCCTTGAGGAGTTTGATTCTGTTCCTTCCGGCGACGGGCCGGTGATGAAGGACGACCTCAGCACCGATGATTTCGGGCTGGACGCCATCGACAGCCTCATGGCCGAAGAGCCTAAAGGCGGAGGGTCCGCCGGGGACCACGAACAGCTCGAGGATGAGGCGCTGAAACTCGAAGACTTCGGGGAGAGCCTCGGCGCGGAAATTGAGGAAGTCCCGGGAGAATTCGACGACATCAGCTTCATTGACGATACCGACGTCAAACAAAAATCCTCGCCCGCAAAGCGAGGCGCGCCCGTTCCGGACGATGGGGTCGATTTCGACTCGATCATGCTGGAAGATGAACCTCCCCCCGTCCGGGCCGGATCCCGAAAGGGAGAAGCCGGAGGGCCCGTGCGGAACGCGATGGACTTTTCTGATGATATCATCATCGACAGCGAGATAAAATCCGACGAAGTGTTTTCCAGGGATTCCACCGACATCGACGAGAGTACAACGATAGACCTCGATTCGCTCGACATAGAGCTCGACGAGGGAGCGCAGAAGAAAGGCGCCATGCCGGACAATGCGCTGCCGGGGGATGACTTTATATTCGACGACCTGGAAGAGTCGGCTCCGTCAGGCAGACGGTCCAGTGCTCCCCGCCCGGCGGACGATGAGTTTGATACGACCATCGATCTCGAAACCCTGGACATCACCCTTGACGAAGTCGAAGAGCTCAAGAGGGGTGTTGATATCGACGACGACGAGCGCCTTACACTTGAGGATACCGGCCTCTCCATCGACGAGCTTGGCGTTGAAGAAGCCCCGGCCGCGGCCGGGGCGCGATCGATCGACGACGCCCTTGCCGGTGAGGAGGACATCAAGCTCAATCTCCGCGAGATCGACCCGTCGCTGAGCGTCGACGACCTTGCGGGTGAGAGCGACCTTCGAATAATCGACGAGGTCCAGGAGGACAGCCTTCCGGAGATAGACCTCGAGAAGCTTCAGAAAGAGGAGTTTGCCGAAGACCTTTTCGAGCGCGATAACGGAAGAAGGCCGGCATTGAAACGCTCGAGTTCTTCCGAGGATTATCTCGACATAGAGACCAGGCGGGAATTCTCGCGGTATCAGTCCGACCTGGAAAAGGGCGGTCCTGCCGGTGCGGACACCGTGCCCGGCGGGGTAATTAATTTTTCAATCGATTACTCGCTTACCTATTCGCGCCTCGGGGCGGTCCTGAGGCTTTCGGGTCTTTATTTACTGGGGCTTCTGCCCCGGCTTTTCGTCAACATGCTGTATTCGGCGGTCTCGGCGATACTGGGTTTAATCAATACGCTGCTGGTGCTCTTCAGGGGCTATCCCGACGAGGACTTTCTCGAGGTCCAGGAAAACACGCTGCGGGGAGCGATTTCGCTTGCAGGGTGCGCATTCGATGTGGTTGAGGACATGCCCGGGTTTACCGGGCGCAGGAATATCGATTTCGCCCTTCAGCTTTCGGTCACCTACCCCGTGCGCTACTCGCGTTTCCTTGCCTTTCTCCGCCTCACGGGGATCGGCATCGTGCTGGCGCTCCTGCCGCACCTGGTTCTCGTCGCCCTGCTTTCGCTCGGCGCGCTCCTCATTTATTTCGTCGGCCTCGTGGCCATCCTCGTCACCAGAAGGTGGCCAAACGTGCTATTCGACTTCATGGTGCGCTATTTCAATTATATGACGAACGTGAGCGCCTTCATGACGGGGCTCGTGGACCGTTACCCTTCGTTCCGGTTCGAATAAACACACCGGCCTCAAATAGTTCTTGATTATTAACCCCCGCCGGGCCAGCCTTCGGCCCGGCATGAGCTTGTGCATCCCATCAAATTCGTTCGGTGTTTCTCCATGAAAGAGGTTTTCGGGCAAAACGGCATACTTTCGTCGGTCGACGGGCGTTTCGAGCCCCGGGAGGAGCAGTCGCGCATGGCCGATTATATTCTCGAGGCCCTGTGCGACGGGATGGGATGTTTCGTCGAGGCGGGAACCGGAGTGGGGAAGACCCTCGCCTACCTCGTGCCTGCTGTCAGCTATTGTCTCGAAAACGACAAACGGCTCTGGGTGAGCACCGAGACCCGGGCGCTGCAGAAGCAGCTTCTGGAAAAGGACATCCCGGTGGCGCTGGAGGTGGTCCGGCGCCTTACCGGACGGGAGTTTACCTACGAGCTCTGCATGGGGAGCTCGAATTATCCCTGCCGCCGCCGGTTCGAAGGAGTGCTGGAGCGCGGTGAGTTCCATAAGGCCGAACTGCACTGGCTGGAGGACCTGCGAGTGCTGCTCGACAGGGGGGGGGCGGTCACCCGGTTCGACACGAGGATGCCGCAGGCGCTCTGGTCGCGCCTGGCGCGCGAGAGCGACGCGTGCGGCATGTTCGCCTGCCCGTTCTCGTCAAGCTGCGCGTTCCAGCTCGCGCGGAGGCGCTGGCAGCAGGCCGACGTACTGATACTCAACCATTATCTTTTTTTCGCGAACATCGCCTCCGGCAAGACGTACCTTCCGGCCGCGGACGTCCTCATCTTCGACGAGGCCCATTCGCTCGAGGAGGTCGCCTCGGACCAGCTCGGCTTTTCGATAAGCTTTTCCGACATGATTGATATCGCCGAGCGTTTCCATCGGCGGGGCCGCAGAAAGACCGTGCTTTCGCAGATCACCCGCGAGTCTCTCCGGAAAAAGGTCGTTGCGAAGCACGAGACCTTCTTCGCCGAGGTGCAGAAGTTTTTTGAGGCGCTTCGGTCCCAACTTCCCGGCGACAGGCTCTCGTGGCGGCTGAAGGAGCCGCTTCATACGGGGCCGGAAATGCTGTCTGCGTACCGCGAATTCTATGCGCTCCTTGGTGAAATCGACGAGCACATGGACAACGAGCATTTCCGGACCGAATTCGAGATCGCCAGGTCCAGGCTATTCACAGCGACGCAGGCCCTTGCGGCGGCCATCGGCTGCGAAGACCCGGACTGGGTGTACTGGCTCGAGCGGGGAGATGGAGAGCTCCTGGGCGATGTTACGGTTAAAGGGCAGCCGGTTGACGTGGCCGGTGTCATGGCGCGCGATGTGTCGGGCTCGTACGAGAGCGTGGTGTACGTTTCGGCCACCCTGGCGGTAAGCGGCGATTTTTCGTATATCGCCGGGCGGCTGGGCTGCGGGTCGTACCGTTCGCTTCTTCTCGCATCCCCGTTCGATTACCGGAAACAGGCGGTGCTTCTGCTCAATCGCGAGGAGGGCGGGCCCGACGGTGCATCATTCGCGGCAGATGCCGCAAGGCTGGCCGCGGAGATTATCGGTCACCTCAACGGCAATTGCCTGCTTCTGTTCACCTCGTACCGGATGCTCGAAAGCGTGCGTGAACGGCTTATAGATCTCGTGGAACACCCGGTGTTCGCGCAGGGCGAGTATCCCGCCTCCGAGGCTCTGGAGCGCTACCTTGAAAGCGGCAATGCCGTTCTGATGGGGACGCATTCCTTCTGGCAGGGCATCGACCTGCCTGGCGATCTCCTGAGAGGCGTGATAATGATGCGCCTTCCATTCGCCGTTCCTGACAGGCCGCCCGTACAGGCCAGGATGGAGCGCCTCGAGGAACGGGGCGAGAACCCGTTTTACGCCTTTCAGGTGCCTGCCGCGGTACTGCGCTTCAAACAGGGATTCGGCAGGCTCATCCGCGGGAGGGGGGACAGGGGAGTCGTCGCCGTGCTGGACCCCAGGATTCTGTCGAAAAATTACGGACGGTTCTTCATTAAATCGCTTCCGGAATGCACGGTCGTCCACACCATTGCGGATATGAAGCGGGCGCTGTAACCGCCACACCATAAATCTTCGACGCGCTGCGCCAGGAGATGCGGAAGAGGAAACTCGGTATCTGCGTCACTTATGTTTGTCCCGACACGGTGAATACCGGCATGTTCGAGGGCTCGAAAATGGTGGCGGGTACGAAGATGCTGAGCTTATACGAAGTCACCGCGATGGTCGTGGTGCAGAATGTTTCGGTTAAGTTCCTGACGCCGCTTACGAAGCTGCTCCTACCGATAAAGGCGATGGACTGGCTGAACGCGACGCTGGGAATGGACGATTCGTGGAAGGGCGGGCGCCCCGTCATTCTACGCCATGAAGGGCGAATACCGGGCGAAAACACTTCCCCTGGGGATAATGGCTGCCGGAGCGGATTTTTTTACCCACAACTTTTTCGGTCCCGGGCGCTGAGAAGGGAAGGCGTTTTTTCCTTTCGAGAAGGGGAAGGGCTGGGGCTATAATCTTTTCAAAATAAATGGGCGGGACGGGAAGGACTCCATTCATCGAACGAGGAAGATAAATACCTTCGTCGGTCCATCGCTTCTCGATGGAAAGCCTTCATTTCATCTGGATTAGAGCCCGTATAACGGCGGGGCCGTCCGTACCATGCGCGATGAGATTCGCATGATCAACGATAATCTGTATATCGGGATGGGGCACATGGCGCTGGGCGGCGGTTCGATAAATCCCGCCCCGTTTCTGCTGATCGGGCCGCCCGCGAAATGGATTGGGCTTGACAGGGCGGAATAATTGATGAATAGCGCTCATATAAATAATACTATTCATTGAGTACACGGATCGATGGTGAAGGGTGCTTCCTTTGGAATAGCCCTTCAGCCGGTGATGCATTGCTGGGGGAGCGCGATATGGCAAGCAGGTACAGGGGATATACGGGAAGGCTGTTGCAGGTAGACCTTGGCACACGCCGGGTTTCGGAATACCAGGTTTCGGACGAGGACCGGGAACGTTTTCTTGGCGGGAGATTCCTTTCCACCAAAATTCTGTGGGACATGCTCGCGACTGGCATTGACCCGCTGTCCCCGGAAAATGTGCTCGTGGTGATGACCGCCCCGCTTACAGGAACGGGGGCTCCCTGCACCAGCCGTTTCGATATCTCGGCGAAAAGCCCGCTTACCGGCGCGATCGGCCACTCAAACAGTGGCGGGAATTTTGGCGTGTACCTTAAGCGTTGCGGCCTCGACGGGCTTGTGGTGCGCGGACGCGCCACGAGTCCGGTGTACCTTGTGATCGACGAAAGCGGTGTTATGATAAAGGACGCCGCGGAGTTATGGGGCATGGACACGGAAAAGGCCCAGCACAAGCTTATCGAACGTCACGGCAAGGGAGGCACCATGGCGATCGGACCGGCGGGGGAAAACCTCGTCAAGTACGCGGCGATCGTCTCCCAGGAGCGCGTGCACGGCCGAACCGGGATGGGCGCGGTAATGGGCTCGAAGAACCTCAAGGGGATGGTGGCCGTCGGGAACAAAAAGATCGAGCTTGATCGCCCGGCGGAGTACAGGGAGCTTGTCAAAAAATGGACCAGGATGCTGAAGGAGCACCCGGCCACTGGAGAGGCGGCTCCGCGGTATGGTACCGCGGGCTTCCTCACGACGCTTTCCATCCGCAACGCACTTCCGACTAAGAACTTCAGTGCGGGGAGTTTTAAGGATGCCGCCATGATCGGCGGCGAGCGCCTTGCCGACGAGTTTCTGGTGAAGAACACCGGGTGCCTCTCGTGCCCGATCCGCTGTGGTCGTGTGGTGATGGTCGATGGCCACGAGGTGAAGGGTCCCGAGTACGAGATACTCTGTCTGCTGGGGTCGAACATGCTGATCAATGACATCGAGGCCATCTTCCGCTGGAATTATGAGCTGGACCTGCTCGGCATGGATTCGATAAGCTCGGGCACGGTGATGGGCTTCGCCGCCGAGCTGAACGAGCGGGGCCTTTGGAAGAACGGAATCGAGTTCGGGAACAAGGAAAACATTTCCGGGGTGCTTCGAAGCATAGCATATCGCGAGGGGATCGGCGCCGACCTCGCCGAAGGGGTGCGCTTTCTGGCTGACAAGTATGGCGGCGAGGAGTATGCGCCGCACGTAAAGGGCCTCGAACTCGCGGCTTACGAGCCGCGCGCCGCGGTTGGGCACGGGCTCGGCTACGCCACGGCGAGCCGCGGCGCGTGCCACCTGGACGGAGGGTACCTCATCTATTTCGAGGTCACGGGGCCGGTGACGCTGGACCCGTTCCATTATCGCTCGAAACCGGGCTGGGTGGTGCTCGACCAGAACCTGTTGGCCGCGATCAGTGCGGGAGGGAACTGCCTGTTTACCTCGTGGACATTTGTTCCGCCGGTCGCCTTCAAGGTGCCCGGCAGCAAGTTTCTTTCGTCGCTCATCACCGGTATTCTCACGCATTCGTGGGCGCTTGTCGACGCGCTGCTGCGTTATCCTAAAATCCTGAAATTACATCTTCCGATGCTGCCGCACACGAGGGCGATTGAGTATGCGACGGGCATGAAAATGGACTTTGGGACCTATTTCAGAGTGGGGGAGCGCGGTTATGCGCTGGAGAGGCTGTTTAATCTTCGCGAAGGGATCGGGGGATCACAGGACAAACTGCCGTGGAGGTTTACCCACGAGCAGCTTTTGCAGGGTAACAAACGCTCGGTGGTTCCAATGGACAAGATGCTGCCGAAGTATTACCGGTTACGCGGGTGGAACCGATCGGGAGTGCCAACCGGGAAAACGCTCCGCAGGCTCGGTCTGGATGGACTGTGATTATTTAGGGGTCTTTATATCGGCAATGGCGTCGTAATCCGAGCTGAAGGTGTTGACGAAGTCGGAGATTCCGACGATGTCCATGACCTTTTGAAAATGTCCTGTAAGGCCTACGAAGCTGACCTTGCCGCCGACCTCGTTGATATTCTGGATGATGTTTATCAGCGTTGCGATGCCTGCCGAGTTGATATAGTTGGTCTTCTCGAAATTGACAACAAGGTACTTGGGGTGGTATTTGTCTTTCAACTTCCCGAAAGCTCGCATAACCTCGACATCGGCTTCGGACGTCATGTCGCCCTCGATAATCAGGATGGGAACGTCTTCGGTGTATTCGAAAGTAACCTTGTGTGCCATGCCCATTGCGATCTCCTGCGAGATAATATTTCCGGGTTCAAGTCCTCAGTATGTGTGGTCGCGTGAAAACCGCGTAATAATTGGACCATTTTCAGGGGAATGTCAAGTAGTATTCTGTGATCAAACCTTTTGAAGCGGGGTATATTTTTCTAGAAAGGTTTTTTTGTCACCGTTACCGAAGACGATGGTGATCTTAACATTGTCCCCGCCCCCCTCTATCGCGAGAATCCTTCCCCGACCGTATTTCGGGTGAAGTACGGCATCCCTGGCCCTGAAACGGGATTCGTTATCGACGGCCGGGTTTTCCGTGTCGGTGCGTGCGCCTGCGCCGGAGGACTGGTTTTCGAAACGCACGCTTTCCCGCGCCGGGGAGCTGAAACCGCCCTCGCCATACTGTCGCAGGTCGAGGGTTTCTGCCGGTATTTCGGCGATGAAGCGCGAGGGCTCCTTGTAGGAAATGCCGCTGTAGCTGCGACGCACATCGGCGCTGGTGAGGAATATGCGGTCCATGGCCCGCGTTATGCCCACGTAACAGAGCCGGCGCTCTTCCTCTACACCGGCATCGGTGTCGCTGGAGTTGAAATGCGGGAAAATACCTTCTTCCATCCCCGTGAGGAAGACGACGGGGAACTCCAGTCCCTTGGCGTTATGCACCGTCATTAACGTGATCGAGTTTTTCGGGTCGGCACCGTCGGCGTCGGGCGATTCTTCGGAGGTGAGCAGTGAAATTTCCTGTAAAAACCGGTCGAGCGCGGCGTCGGGATTGCGCGCTTCGTACTCGTAGACGCTGTTGACGAATTCCTCGATGTTCTCAAGCCTGGAGCGGCTCTCGATCGAGTTTTCTTCCTCGAGTGCCTCGCGGTAGCATGTCGCCTCGATCAGGTCGCGGACCATGGCCGATAGCTTCATCGATTCGGGTGCCATGGCCGAGGCGGCCATGCCGCGCTCGATTATTTTCCTGAAGGAGGCGATGCCCGCAGGGATCTTGCCCTTGAGGGCTATTCCCCTTGCGATGACCTCCCATTCGGAGACGTTTTCTGTGTAGGCGGTGTCGCGAAGACGCTCGATCGTCGCCGCGCCTATGCCGCGAGCCGGTACGTTGATGATGCGCATAAGTGAAACGCCGTCGGCGGGATTGGCGATGAGCCTGAGGTAGGCCAGTATGTCCTTGATCTCCCTGCGGTCATAAAACTTCAGGCCACCGAGTACGCGGTAGGGCATGTTCTCCCTGCGAAGCATCTCCTCGAACACGCGCGACTGGGCGTTGGTGCGGTAGAACACCGCGAAGTCGCGGTTGCGGAGCGCCTCCTGTTTTTTCAGAGACATTATGGCGCTCACGACGTACTCGGCTTCGCCGTACTCGTTATTGGCCCGGCACCAGGTGACCGGCTCGCCGTCGCCTCGAACGGCGCGCAGGCGTTTTTCCTTGCGGTTGACGTTGTTGCGGATGACGCGCCATGCCGCGTCGAGTATCGGGACGGTGGACCGGTAGTTCTCCTCGAGCTTTACGACCTTCGTCTCGTCGAAATCGCGCTCGAATTCGAGAATGTTGCGGATATCGGCGCCGCGCCAGGAGTAGATGGACTGGTCGTCATCGCCGACGACGCAGAGGTTCCGCGTTGAGGACGAAAGGTATTTACAGATAAGGTATTGCGCGTGGTTGGTGTCCTGGTACTCGTCGATCATGAAGTAGCGCCAGCGCCGCTGAAGCTCGGCGAGTGCTTCGGGGCTCCTGCGCACCAGCACGACGGTTTTTATAAGGAGGTCGTTGAAATCGAGCGCTCCCGAGCGGGAGAGGCGTTCCTGGTATTCCCGGTACAGGTCGGGGAAGCTGAGGCCAGGATATTTCGGCATGAGATGCGAGAGGTCGGCGCCGTCGATCATCTCGGCACGGTCCTTGATCTCGGAGATTTTCGAGGCGAGCGCGGACGGCTTCAGTTTTTTAGGATCCAGCCTCATCTCGAGGAGTATGTCCTTGATGAGCGTCTCCTGGTCCTTCGCGTCGTAGATGGTGAATGCGCGCGGCACGCCGATACGGTCGCCGTAGCGGCGCAGGATGAACACCGCGGCCGAATGGAAGGTCCGTACGAACACGTTCTCACCGATGGGCCCGATGAGATCGATGACGCGGCGCTTCATCTCTTCGGCCGCCTTGTTGGTGAAGGTTACGGCAAATATCTCGAACGGCGGAACGCGTTTTGCCCGGATGAGATGGGCGATGCGGTACGTGATCACGCGCGTCTTGCCAGAACCCGCCCCGGCCAGGATCAGGAGCGGGCCCTCGGTATGAGCGACCGCTTCGCGCTGGCTTGGGTTGAGGTCGTCGAGTGGGTCGCGTTGTGTCATTATCGTTTCCGGTTTAGAATTGGTTGAGTACTATCCGCCACGAGGTCGCGTACGGGCAAGCAATTTTTAATGAAGCGGGTTATTGAAGCGGTCGATTTCGTGCAAAGGTACAGAGGGGCACCCCGGGATTGTTATTCGGGAATCTCGATGTGGTCTCCCGGTTTAACATAGCGTATCCTCCCAGGCCCGGTCTTTTTGTGCTGCTTGAGGTGCGTACCGTAAAAGACGACATCATCGCCGCATCGCGGGAGGGCCATCTCTATCAAATCGGCCTCCGAAAGATGCACCTTGTGCGTATCGCCGGGCTCGCCGTTCAGGTCGATAAGGATGGTTCTGCCGCCGTTCTGAATAAACGGAAGCAGATTCTCGTTCCACAGCGTGTCGGGCATGTAGGTGAAAAGCGGCGCCTGGGATCTTCTCAGGGTGAAGCCGAGCGTCTCGACGGGGTGATCCATCGGGATCGTCTTGATCGAAAGCCCGTCTCCCAGGTCGATCTCGCTGTCCGGACCGGTCTCGATGAATTCCATCACACCTCCGAGCCATTCGCGCAGGGGGTGATCGTTGCCGAAGGCGAGCGCGCACAGATCAAGCATCCTCGACTCGAGTCCGAGCGGGCCGAATGTTTTTATCACGCCCGGCGCGCCGTTATAAAAAAGGCGCAGGGCGAGAAAGGGGAATCCGAAGCAGTGGTCGGCATGGAAATGGGAGATGAATATATTTCGTATGCCGTCCAGTTTTATTCGCTCCCTGAAGAGGCTCGACATTATATCGGGCGGTACTTCGCCGAGCAGTCGGTCGTCGACCAGGAACGCGTTGTAGGGGAGGCCGTCGCTGATGCCGCCGCCGTTACCGAGAATCGTAAGCCGCATGATTTTCTCCTTGTGCCGTCCCCACTTTCGCGGTGCATATGAGTCCGGCGGAACGGGTGCCGTTGCGAAATAACCAGACCGGGTAACCGGGTTTGAGCTGGCCGCCGAGGCAATTTCCGGCCCCTGCATGGGGCGAAGTCAAGCCGGCATGCCTGGAAACACCAATATACCTACTATACCATCGTGAAATGAATTACAGGTGTTTTTTTCTTGACTTTTAGAATCTGGAAATTAATTTGATATTCATTCCGAATATTATGAAGTTCAATACATCAGGCGATTCATTTTATGGGTAAATAACCGATGGAGACGCGATATAAAAAAAGCAGGCAGCGAGAGAAGATACTCGAGTTGCTGCGGGATACCGAGACGCATCCGTCGGCTGACTGGATATACGAACGGCTCAAAAAGAATTTTAAAAACCTGAGCATGGGTACCGTTTATCGCAACCTTGGTATTCTGATCGACCAGGGGTTTGTAAGGAAAATCGATTTCGGGAGCACCTTCGATCGATTCGACGCGAATGTGACGAAACACTACCACTTTATCTGTGAGAGATGCGGCGCGATTTCGGACCTCGAGATGCCCTTCGATGATATGTTGAACCGGAAGGCTGCCATGGCGGGACGCTTCGAGGTGCGCCACCACCGGATTGAATTTTTCGGCGTATGTGAAAAATGCGGTAAGTAATTTTTTTTATAGCTAAAAGTAAATAATTTCGGGTTTTGCGGTCGATGGGCTCTACAGCCATATTGCCTGGCCCGGGACCATCAAGGAAAAGATCGAGCACAGTGGGATGAAAAACGTCGCGGTGACACTTCCCCTCATCGCGCTTCAGACGGCGGACGCGTTTTGGGTGGCCATGCCCGCCGCTTGGCGGCCCCGCGACGAGGCTATCGTTCCTAGGGCCGGATCATGCGGTCGGTGTTGCTAACGACCTCATAGGAAGAAATGACCTGTCACGACTGGTTTTTTGGGACGAAGAAGCTGGACAAGGATACGGTGATGACGGCCATACAGAAAAAATAATTGCTTCACATGCGCCGCAATCCGGGGTATGCTGTTTCAGCCTGTAGATGGATTCGGTGCCGGGGGTAACGGCCGCAGCGAGGGAAATTAAAACGTACCGGGCGTGTGATAGAATTGCCGCCGGAGACCTGTCAGGCCGGCATCCTTTACATGCGATCGGGGGGCAGGCGTTCGATTTTACCACTACTAATAAAGATAATGGAGGTAATAAATGGCGCAGATTTCACGTGAGGAACGGAAAAAAAAGGTGGTCGACGTGTTGAATCAGGCCCGGGCGATGGAGCTCCAGGCGATATACCAGTACATGAACCAGCACTACAATCTCGACAGTATGGACTACGGCGATCTGGCGAAGAACATCAAGCTGATCGCAATCGACGAGATGCGTCACGCCGAAGCGTTCGCCGAAAGGATCAAGGAACTCGGTGGGGAGCCCACTAGTGAGATGTCGGGTAAGGTCGAGAAGGGCCAGCCGGTAGAGAAGATATACCCGTCCGACTCGAAGGCCGAGGAGGATGCCATAGAGGCCTACAACAGGTTTTTAGGCGTATGCACGGAGAATGGCGACAGCATTACGGCCAAGCTTTTCGAAACGATCATCGACGAGGAGCAGAAGCACCTCAATTACTTCGACAACGTCAATGACCACCTCGAACGGCTGGGTTCCGCCTACCTCGCCAAGATAGCCGGCACCTCCGCCTCGACGGGACCAGCCACAAAAGGGTTCGTTATCGGCACCGGGGAGTAGGCAGCCCCGCTCGTCCTTCAGCTTCCAGCGGGCGCATGAATAAATCTGCGTCCGCCGCCCCGTTTCATTGAAGAAATAAGCGGCCTTAATTTTTCCGTCCACTTCCAATTAATATCAGCCGGGGTTTTTTGAAACACGGATCGAAAGCGCTTCGACGCGTGCGGTCAAACAATGCTTGACAAACGTGGCCTGCCGTGCGAGGCCATACCGGTTTTGTATTACAATAGTACACGGGTTATGTGCATCTGATGTTTCGACGATGTGCGTCATCCCTCCTTCGCGGGCTCCGGGGCGGACACTGCCCGGACCGGTTTTCGCCGCTGATCGATTATGTTAATTTTAATTCATGGAGACGCATATGAGCGAATCGAATGCCGTGCCGTACGCTTTCCCCCGGGTGATCCCGCTTATCGGAGGGGTGCTCGGAAGCACCACCTGCGGGGCGCTGTTGTACGCGTGGAGCGTGTTCATCCGCCCCCTCAACGCCGAGTTCGGATGGAGCAGGGCCGACATCGCCCTTGCGTTCGCGATCGCCTGCCTGATATTCGGGCTTATGACCTTCCCGGCCGGAAAGCTGTCTGACAGGTTCGGTCCGCGGATAGTGGTGCTTGTCGGCGCGGTAATCCTCGGAATCGGGTTTACCATCTCGGGCTTCATCACTGAAAAATGGCATCTGTACCTCACCTACGGGGTGATCGCCGGTTTCGGCGGCGGCCTGATTTATCTACCGCCGATAGCGACGGCGCCGAAGTGGTGGCCCGACCGGCGTGCGCTGGCGACGGGCTTCTCGGTGGTGGGACTCGGACTCGGCTCCTTCATCATGGCGCCGCTTGCGACCTATATCATCCAGAATGTCGGATGGCGTTACGTCTTCATCTACGCGGGTGTCGTTATGTTCATAATGGCGGCCATAGCGTCGCTCTGCCTGAAAAATCCCCCGGCGGGATGGAGGCCGGCCGGCTGGGCTCCCGTCGAGAAGGCCGGAAAGGGCTCCGCCGCTGAATACCGCGATTTCACCCACAGAGAAACGTACCACACGCCCCAGTTCTGGTTGATGTACCTGGCGTATTTCGGCGGTTCATTCGCGGGCCTTATGGTTATCGGGCACATCGCCGGTCACGGGATCGACAGCGGTCTGGCGCCGATGACCGCCGCCGGCGCCGCGAGCTGGCTTGCGGTTATGAACGCGGCTTCCCGCGTGCTGATAGGGCAGGTGGCCGATAAAATAGGAACGAGGATCAGCTTTATCATCGTTTTCGCCCTGCAGGCGGTCGCGATGCTGCTGCTCTTTCCTTCGGGAGGAATGTACTGGGCGCTGTGGGCGGTGGCGGCGCTTATCGGCTGGAATTACGGCTCGATGTTTACGCTGTTTCCGGCCACCTGTCTGCAGTATTTCGGGCCGACGGCGCAGGGCTCCAATTACGGGCTTCTGTTTACGGCCTGGGGTTTCGCGGGATTCGCCGGTCCCTGGGTGGGGGGCTGGTTGAAGGACGCCAGCGGAACGTATCTGGCGCCATTCGCGATCGCCGGCGGCATGGTGGCCATGGCCGTTGTGATCCTGGCGCTGATGCGGCCGCCTGAAAGAAAAAACAGTTGAGGACGAGGGGCTTACCAGCCCCCGCCTCCACCTCCGCCTCCGCCTCCGCCGGAAGACCCTCCGCCTCCGCCGCCGGAACTCGAGCCCGGCGCGGTAGCGGAAGACGAGATGGCGCTGCTGAAGGAGTTTCCCAGCGACGAGGCGAATTCCCCGGTGCCGATGTGCGCGAGGGACGCCCCGCTGTACCAGGATGGTGAGTAGGCTCCGGCCGCGGCCGATTCCGCAAGCATGCCTGAGAAATATTCCGCCCAACGGTTTTCAACGCCGAGGGCGATTGCGTAAGGAAGGAACCGTTCGAATGTCGCCGGTGTTTTCTCGGGCGGCATAACCGCGTTGAGGCGGTCGCGCTCGGCAACGTTCAGGAAGAGCCTGAATCCTTCGATTTTATCCATAAGGGCTCGCCCGGTCCGGGTGGGCGCCTTAAGGAGATGATAAAACAGGAAGTTTACCAGCGCCAGGCAGATCGTTGTAAGCAAAATCCACGGGCTCCCCGATTGTAGATAAATTACAAGAACGACGATCTCGGCGCCGACAAACGGCAGCGCGAAGAGCGTCAGGAATACGGCCCCGCCCGAGGCGAAGACCTTCCTGATACCTCCCCTCATTCGCACCGCCTCACGCCAGGCGGCCGTCACTTTCCAGAGCAGCAACACGACGCCGATGCTCCAGAACGCGAGCCAGATCAGCAGGAAGGTCTCCGGAGACTCGAGGAATCCGAAGACGATTGAGATGGCTATAACGGTGACTGACAATAGAAGCCCCGGCACGAAATACGCCACGTTTCTGAGGAAATACTGCTTCTCGTAATTAAGCGATAGTGTCCGACGCGCCGCCTTGATGGCCCCGGAGATGCGGGAGTGGTTTGCGGTTTCCAGTGCGATGCTTTTATCCTTCCCGAACAGTTTTTCGAGTATCTTCTTTTCCTCCGGGGTCAGGTCGGAGCCTTCCCCGTCGAGCTTCCGCAGGGTGTACACGCCATCGTCGTCGCTGATTGTGCAATGGCCCCGGACCGCCATTCCCACGATGGCGGCGGCAAATGCGCGGTTATCGTAGCCCATTTGCGATACGAAACGCAGGGCGGCGGGAGAGAGGCCGTCGGGAGCTGCGTACAACGGTATGATGACACCCTTGCGCGGATCCCGCCCTGCGAGCACCCAGGCAACCATATAATATAAAAGAACAAGGAAGAATCCTCCAATGCCCGTGACCGCTCCCATGTTGTCATGAAGGAATCGCTCGCGTTGGCGCAGGTGATCCGGAGGATCTATCAGGTCCGCCGGCCAGCGGACCGCGATAGTGAGCCCCTCGCCGGGGGCGAACATTTTCGATGAAGAAAAGTGAACCGCGCCTGAGGCATTGATTGAAGAAGAATAGCTCCGGCCCTTTTCACCCTCCACGCCCGTATAAGCCTCGTGCGAAATAACGTGTCCCCGTGCGCCACGGGGCAGGATAAGCTCGGCGGTGGCCGAATCGATTGTGAATTCCCACTGGTTTCCGGTGACGTTCCAGTACAACTCGGTAAAATCGTGAGAGAAACCGAGCTGGAAATCGGTCGTATAGGTCAGAGAGTAGGTGTAAATATCCGGGTCCAGGTAAACGTTTTCACTGCCGATATAGACACGCTTTCCGCGATCAATGCTTTCAACGTGGAAAGGCTCGGGATGTCCGTCCCTCTGCACCTCGACTACATCGAACGGTACGGACTTGTTGAATCCGAATTTTCCCCTGTATATGGTCGGGAAGTCGCGGTAAATGCCGCGCTTTATGCGATCGCTCGCGCTGCGGACGGTGATGATCTCGGTCACCCTGAGGCTGCCGTCCTCGCGCACAATGATGGTGCTGTCGAAACGAAGTATCCGCTCGTCGCCCTGGCCGCGGACACTTGTGCCACCAAGTGTTACCGCGACGGCCAGGAGGAGAATTATCAGTTTTTTTCCGTTCATATCCGGTGTCTCCGCTTCAGAACCTGACCTGCGGCGCCTCTCGCTCCACGGCCGATTCGATTTCGAAGAAGGCCGCCGGCTGGAATCCGAACTTTTTCCCGACGAGCGAACTGGGAAAAGACTCGAGCAGGATGTTGAAATCGCGGGCGGTGCCGTTATAATAGCGGCGCGCCAGCTGAAGCTGGTCCTCAATTTCAGAAAGCGAGTTTTGCAGGCCGCTGAAATTTTCACTTGCACGGAGCTGGGGATATGCCTCGGCGACAGCCAGGAGTTTTCGGAGCCCGAGGGAAAGGGCGTTTTCCGCATCGACCTTCGCGTCCGGTCCCTCTGAGCCCATGCAGCGGCTGCGTAGGGCGGCAACCTCTTCCATGAGCTTTTTCTCGTGTGAGGCATAGCCTTTGACCGTCTCGACCAGGTTGGGGATGAGGTCGTAACGGCGCTTCAGTTGAACGTCGATACCGCTCCATGCCTCACGGAGCATGTTACGAAGGGCGACGAAACGGTTGTAGGTGATGATGACCCAGAGGATGAGGACGGCGAGTGCTCCCGCCGCTATGATGACGTACATTGGCTACCCCCTTGGCGATAGTATCCGCGTATGCTAGCACAGGCCTTCGCGGAAGGCAAGACTAAATCAAAAAAGATATTGCGCGGAAGCGGCCCTGACGCTGATACTGCGCGTTGACGGTGACAGATAGTGCCAATGGAAGAGCGCATCAACGAAACGACGGTACCGCGCGAACACAAACGGGAGAGGCTCGACGTCTACCTCTCCAGGCGCTTCACCTACCTCAGCCGTTCGGCATGGCGGAGGGAAATAGAGCGGGGGAGCGTTTTCCTGAACGCCGCGAGGGTTGAATCGCCGAACACCCGCGTGAGAGGCGGTGACATCCTGCGCTTCGACGGCAGGGGGTACGCCGAACCCGCGGTGGACGAGCGCATAACGGTGCTCTACGAGGACGACCATCTGGTATGCGTCGACAAGCCGGGGGACCTCCCCGTACACCCCGCGGGAAGGTATTTTAACAATACGCTGGTGCGCATAATGGAGGCGCGGCACGGCGGAACCTATTTCCCGGCCCACCGGCTCGACCGGGAGACGTCGGGAGTGATTCTGCTGGCGAAGCGTCGTGATGTAGCCTCGAAGATCCAGCGGGAGTTCGGGAACGTGACAAAGAGCTATGTTGCGATCGTTTACGGCAGGCCGACCGAACGGGAATTCGAGGTTGATATTCCGATAGGGGACGACCCCGTAGCCGAGATTAAAAAAAAGCGTATCGCCTCACCGGGCGCCGCCGAGAGGGCTCGCACGCGTTTCAGGACACTCTTCACCTTCGGCGATTATTCACTGGTGCGGGCGTTTCCAGAAACGGGCAGGCTTCACCAGATTCGCGTGCATCTGTTGCACGCGGGTCACCCGATCGTCGGGGACAAGTTGTACGGCCGGGACGAACAACTCTTCGTACGTTTTGTAAAGGAGGGCCTGAGCGATGAGCTGCTGGCCCTGCTCGAGATGCCGCGTTCGGCGCTTCATTCCCGTTCGCTTCTTTTTTATCATCCCGTGCTGAAAAAGGATCTCATGATCAAAGCTCCGGTGCCGAGGGATTTCAGGGAATTCATTTCATCAAAGGGCGTGCGACCATGGCCGAGCCGGTAATACCGCACAGGGCGAAACTCTTCGCCGGCATCATCACCGCCTCGGGCGAGCTCGCTCAGTCAGCCGAGGCGGTGATGGTAAAAAAATATGGCGAAATAGATTTTAAAACGGCGAAGATTCCCTTTACTCATACCGAATACTACGGCGGCATGGGGCGGGATCTGTTCAGGGTGTTTCTCTCGTTCAGAAAACTCGTCCGGCGCGAGGACATAGTGGAGATCAAACTCTTCAGCAACCGGCTGGAGAAAAAGCTGTCGGGCCGGGAGAAGCGAATCATCAACATCGATCCGGGATATCTTACCTTGTCGAATGTCTTTCTTGCCTCGTGCAAGGAGTATTTTCACAGGGCCTATCTTCGCGAGGGAGTCTATCTTGAAAATGAATACAGGTTCGTGGCCCGACATTACGAGCCGTGGGACTGGACATATCCCGATTATCGATCGCGGGAGTATCTCGATTTTTTCCACGGGGTGCGGAGATTGTATGTACAGCAGCTTAAGAAATAATGACCTGGCCATGTCATTATTATGACGAAAATATATATCTTGACTAAAATCAGCGGCTCCCGTTTACTTTACCCTGAAATTTTCGGAGCCGTCCGGAGGCGCGTCATGCGTGATGCTTCCGGAAAAAACGGAAATTCGCGGCGATCGGCACACGAATCTCGTGCGGGCTACGACAGCAACCCATGATCCTATCGGAATACCTTAAAAAGAGCAATATCATCATCGGCTCGCAGTCGAAAACGCGCTGGGACCTGATCCAGGAGATGCTCGAACTCGCGGTCAGGAACAAAGACGTCAGGGAGGAAGACAGCGAGGCTGTAAAAAAGGCCCTGGTTGAGCGCGAAAAGTCCATGAGTACGGGGATCGGCAAGGGCGTGGCTATCCCGCACTGCACTTCGGCGCGGGTGGAGGACATCATCATAGTCCTCTCGCTCTGTGAAAACGGCATCGATTTTGACGCCATCGACAACCTTCCGGTGAAGATCGCTATTCTGCTGCTCGTTCCCAAGAACAAGCTGACGCAGCACATCAAGACGCTCGCCAATATCGCCCGCATCATGAACAATGACGTAATACGCGAAGAGCTTCTCGCCCAGAAGACCGCCGACACCGTGCTTAGAACGATCAAGAAGTACGAAACCGTTAAGAAGTAGCGCCACATGGAAAACCTTTCACGCCTCGTGAACGCGGACAGGCTCTCCGAGGACAGGGAAGAGCAGTCGTTGCGCCCGTCAAGCCTCGATGAGTTCGTGGGCCAGCGGAAGATCGTCGATAACCTCCGCGTTTTCATACAGTCGGCCCGTATGCGTAAAACCCCGCTCGACCATGTGCTCCTCGCCGGGCCCCCGGGGCTGGGGAAGACCACGCTCGCGTTTATAATCGCGAAGGAGCTGGGGGTGAACCTCCGCGCGACCTCCGCGCCGGTTATCGACAAGGCGGGCGACCTTGCCTCCATCCTCACGGGACTCGAGGAGAACGACGTCCTCTTCCTCGACGAAATTCACCGCCTTTCTCCCGCCATAGAGGAGATACTCTATCCCGCGATGGAGGATCGCTCGCTTGATATCATCATCGGTCAGGGCGTGGGCGCGAAGACCATCAAGATCAACCTGGCGCCGTTCACGCTGGTCGGCGCGACGACCCGAACGGGTCTGCTCACCTCGGCGCTCCGCGACCGCTTCGGTATCCCGCTGCGGCTCAATTACTACGAAATCGAAGATCTTAAAAACATCGCCGACCGTTCGGCCCGCATCCTCGGCTGCCCCATACGGGACGACGCCGCCGCTGAGCTGGCGAAGCGCTCGCGCCGTACGCCGCGCATCGTAAACCGCCTGCTCAAGCGAGTGGCGGACTTTGCCGTCGTTGAAAAACGCGACACGATCGACCTGGAGATAACCAGGTTCGCGCTGGACAGGCTCGACATCGACGTGCTGGGCCTTGACGACATGGACCGAAAAATCCTGTCGGTCATCATCGATAAGTACGACGGCGGACCGGTTGGCGTTAAAACTATCGCGATTTCCGTTGGAGAGGAAATCGATACGATTGAGGACTTCTACGAGCCCTTCCTGGTGCAGAGCGGTCTCCTGAACCGAACGCCCAGGGGCAGGGTCGCCACTCGAAGCGCGTATGAACACCTGCGAAAAAAATACACGGGCGCGTGCGGCCAGACTGCCCAGGGCGGACTGTTTCAGGAAGAGGAGGAGTAATACCGTGGCGACGTATCTGATCGCGATTGCAATAGGGACCGTCGCCGGTATGGCGAGCGGTCTTATGGGCATCGGCGGGGGCGTGGTTATCATTCCCGCCCTCATTCTTATGCTGGGCTTCGATCAGCATCTGGCGCAGGGCACCTCGCTTGCCGCAATGGTTCCACCGATCGGTTTACTGGCGGCGTACGTGTACTATAAAAGCGGCCATGTCAACATACCGGTATCCGCGCTCATCGCCGCGGGTTTCATCGCAGGCGGCATGTTCGGGGCAAAGATCGTGGTGAATATCGATGCGGGCGTTCTACGGAAGGTGTTCGGTGTGGTGCTGCTCCTGTTGTCGCTCAAGATGATACTTGGGAAATGAGGCTTCAGTGCGCGCGCACGGCGGCCGTTTTTTTTGCCGTTGGACGTCCCTGGTCCACTGCGAGGCGTGAAAGGCCCTGGATAAAGTGCCTGGCGGCGTAGCGGTACAGTTCCTCGAAGTTTTCATGCCGGTACATCGTGTTCTTGAGTTTCCTGAACTGTATCAGTCCATGCAGCGAGCCCCAGAAATAAAGCGCGGAGTTCTTGATATTCACCTCCGCGAAATCGCCGTCGGTGATGCCCTGTTTGATCGCATCCTCCACCATCATGAGAATCCTGTTGCCGTGCTTGTCGATCCTGTTCTTTAGGTTCGGGGGGAAGATGACGTCGGGCGATGATATGAAATAATTAAAGATGTCGAAATACTTTTTGTGGTTGCGTGAGAAGTCGAGATAGGCCTGCGCCATCCTGACAAGCCTTTCGGCGGCGCGGTCGCCACTTTTCCCGGCTTCTTCCACCTCCGCATAAAGGATATCGAGTCCCTCCTCCTGAAGGGTGGCGAATATCTCCTCTTTGCTGGAAAAATACAGGTAGATCGTACCGACCGACAGTTCGGTGAGTTTCGCTATCTGGTGTACCGAGGTGGACGTGATTCCTTCCTGGAAGAGGAGGGTGCGCGCGGCGTCGAGGATCGCGATCCGCCGCTCCTCTTTTTCGCGGGTCTTTCTTTCTTTAATTCCCATGATGGAACAACCCTTACGGGGAATGGCCTTCGGCGGTTCCCCGTGTTCGTTATTTATCTACATATTCTATCAGCTGTATGAACTCGCCGTCCGGCCCCTGGATGAACGAAGTCCAGCGATCGGGCCTGGGCTGGAGAGGGTCGAAGGCGACGGTTACGCCCCGTTCCCTCAGCATGGCCACGAGCCCCTTTATATCATCCACCGTGAGGCTGAAGTGGTACATCCCGGTCTGGACGCTCGCATTGGCCTGGACGTCGCCGGGATTGCCCGGTTCGATCTCGATGCTGAAATCGTCGTTTCCGACAAAGTAAAATTTCTTGCCGAGGATGTCAACTTCATCTACTATTCGAAGTCCCAGGATATCGCAGTAAAATCCGAGCGATTTCGAGAGATCGGCCGCCTTTATTCCGAGGTGGTTCCACTTCATCGTCAGCCCCCGATCTTCTTTTTCACCAGCCCGAAACATACGGCGGCGACGTCGAAGGTCTTTTTGAGGTCCTCGTCGGTTATGGCAGCGCAGACGAACCAGTTATGGTGCGGATGGAAGAAAATGCCCCTGCGTGCCGCCTCCCCGCAAAAGTAGCGGTTGGTCTCGAAAGACGCGTCGTTTTCAAAGGTCATGTAGGGCATGGCGGGAGGGCCCGAAAGCGTGACCTTTACACCGGCCGTGGAAGCCGCCTCTTCGAGTCCCTTCATGAGCTTTTTGCCCATGGTGTCGATCTTCTCAATGGCACCGCTCGATTTGATCTCGTCGATCGTGGCGATGGCCGCGGCAAACGGGACCCCCGAGAAAAAGTGAGTGCCGGAAAAGTAGACCTTCTCGGCGGAGGGCTTGAGATCTGAGAGCCCGGCCGCAACCGCTATCGGATACCCGTTTGCCATTGCCTTGCCGAAGGTTTGCAGGTCGGCGTTGAATCCGTAATGCTTCGCGCTTCCCGACAGGTCGAGACGAAATCCGCAGCGTATGTCATCGACGATGATGTCGAAGCCCTCGCTCTTCGCGGTCGCGTTGACGGCGTCGACGAATTCTTTCGCGGGGAGGTCCTGGTCGCGGAGCGCGTCATGCCGGTGCGGCGTGAGGATGACGGCGGCGACTTTCCCCCTGTTCTCGTTGACGACGCGCTTGAAGTCGGCGACGTCGTTGTATTCGAAATACGCCAGGTGCGTTTTCCACTCGGCCGGGACGCCCTCGCCGTGGGTCTGGCACCAGAAGTGCGAGCCGTGGTAAGAGCCATGTGCAATCAGGATGACCGTTTTGCCGGTGTGTGCGCGCGCGACGGTGATCGAGTACGAGGTTACGTCTGAACCGTTCTTGCCGAAAACGCACCAGTCGGCTCCGTGTATGGTCTGCACCATTTTCTTCGCCAGCGGAAGCCAGAGGTCAGAGGGAAGCGTGAAGCAGTCGGCGTTCTCCTGCTGCTTGCGCGCGGCCGCATCAATTTTTGGGTGCTTGAGTCCGAGAAGGTTCGTTCCGAACGAACACATGTAGTCGATATATTCATTGCCGTCGACGTCCCAGATGTGGCAGCCTTCGCCGTGTTTGAGGAACGCGGGGTATGAGCCGAAAGTGAGGAACATCGGGCTTCTGGGGCCGTAAATGCCGTTGGGAACGTATTTTTTCGCCTCCTCGAACATTTCATACGATTTGGTGAATTCATAGAGCTTCATAATGACAACCTCCACAGGGTAAACGCCCATCACCGCACTGTCCGCGCCGCTTCTGTAATGGCGGGGGAGCGGGAGTACTATGCATGAGGCATTATTATTAAATAGTCACTATTTATTAAATGAATACCATTCATGTATTGTGTCAAGAGTTTTTTCCGGGCCTGTACGCCCCGGGCGTAAAGCGTTTTAGAAGAAGCGAGAAGCTCACCACGGTTACAGAGCTTGCCGCCATCGCAAGACCCGCGAGCTCCGGCTTGAACGCGATGCCGAACAAGGGATGAAGCAGGCCTGCCGCAACTGGCACAAGGAGCATGTTATAGGCGAAGGCCCAGAAGATGTTCTGCCTGATGCGCGTCATCACGGCGCGGCTCAACTGCAGGGCGGCAGGTACGTCAAGCAGCTGCTCCTTCATGAGCACGATTCGACCGCTCTCAACGGCGATGTCGGTGCCGCCCCCGACTGCGATTCCGATATCGGCGGCGGCGAGTGCCGGGGCATCGTTGATCCCGTCTCCCGCGAAGGCGACCGTCAGACCGTCCTTCTGCAGGCGTCGGACCTCTTCGGCCTTGCGCTCAGGCAGCACTCCGGAGATAACATCGAAGATACCCACCTCGCGGGCTACCGCTTCGGCGGTGCGCCGGTTGTCTCCGGTAATCATGGTTACCTGTATTCCCATGCGGCCAAGCTCCTCCACGGCGGCGGCCGCATCCTCGCGCGGGGAATCAGAGATGCCGGCGATGCCGATAACGTTTCCGTCTAACGCACAGGCGACAACCGTCCTGCCGGCTTCTTCCAGTTTTTCGATGGCCGCCCTTGCCTCATCGCCGATGGGGAGGCCCTTTTCCATAAGAAAATCCACGCTTCCGGCGAGGACCGTTGCGCCATCGAGATGTCCGCTTACCCCCCTGCCGGCGTGCGTATCGAAAGAGCTGACTTCCCTGGCCACGGTTCCACGACGCCGTGCCTCGGCGATGATTGCCGCGGCGAGCGGATGGAGCGAGTCCTTCTCGACACCCGAGAGTATTTCCAGCAGTTCCGTTCGATCGGTCTTGAGCGGCACGAGATCGGTTACGGCAGGCCGGCCGCGGGTAATGGTCCCGGTTTTGTCCAGGAGGATACTGTTGACGCGAGCCGAGGTCTCGAGCGCCTCGCCGTCGCGTATAAGGATGCCGAGCTCGGCGCCCCTTCCGATGCCGACGGTAACGGCCGTTGGTGTTGCCAGGCCGAGAGCACAGGGGCAGGCGATAACAAGGATCGATACCAGTGTGGTGAAGGCGAACAGGAGCGACTCGCCGGCGATGAAATACCATCCCGCGAATGAGAGCACCGAGATGGCGAGTATGGCGGGGATGAACCATCCGACGACGGCGTCGGCAATGCGCTGAACGGGCGGGTGCGACCCCTGTGCCTCTTTAACCAGACGGATGATCCCGGCGACAATGGTCGCGCTGCCGGTCCGCATCGCCTTCAGGCGCAGTACGCTGTTCAGGTTGAGCGTGCCTCCCGTGACCGGGTCGCCCTGTTTGCGGAAAACGGGAATGGATTCGCCCGTGAGCATCGATTCGTCTACGGAGCTCTCGCCGGAGAGTACCTCGCCGTCAACCGGCACGCGCTCGCCGGGACGCACGAGGAGGATGTCGTCCGGTACGACCGAGTCGAGCGGCACCTCGGTTTCGCGGCCGTCACGGACCAGGATGGCGGTATCGGGATTAAGGGCCATGAGCTTTTTTATTGTGTCCGATGTACGGCCACGGGCCCGCCCCTCGAGATATCGACCCAGCATGAGGAACCCGGCAAGCATGAGCGCTGTTTCGTAGAACATGAAGTCATGCGGAAGCACCCCGAAGGTGCCGAGGAGGCTTGCGCCATAGGCCGCGCCGATTCCCATGGAATACATTACGTCCATGGTCAGGTTCCGGTTCCTGAGCGCGTGAGCGGCCGCCGAAAAGATCGGTGCGCTTACGTAGACGAAGAGCGGGGTGGCGACGATGAGCATGATCCATGAAAGCGGAAGGGCGTGCAGTCCGGGCGCATACATCATGCCCATCAAAATAAAACCCGAAACAAGCCCGATTATGAAGCGCACCCGCTTGGCCGACAGGTCGCGCTCGCGCCATTCTTCTCCGCGTTGCCGGTCCTCTTCGGAGTCCGTGCCGAGATACTCATACCCGGCATCCCGGATTGCCGCCTCCATGAGATTCAGATGCGCAGCGTCTGCGGTGCTCACGCTGGCGATCCCCGTGGAGTGGTTGACCGAAACGCCGCTGACCCCGTCAACCTTCAAAAGTGCATTCTCCACTGTGCGTGAACACATGACGCAGCTCATCCCGCCCACATGCAGCTCGATGGTTTTTTTTTCGCTCATACCGCTTCCCTCCGGAGCAACCAATGTAATAATATAGCCCTGCCGGGTGGGGAAATCAAGCGGTCCGGGATGGATCATTGAGGCGTCCGGCATTTTACCATTTTTACAGTACAGTGGTTGATTTTTTATGCATATGCCTGTATGCGGAGAGTGGGCGGGCGCCGCTGAGTCCGTTCGAAATGTCGGGAGTCAGGAGGCCGTATGATGAAAATGACGAACGAGATCAGGGTGGGTCTAGTCATCACCGTGAGTTTTACCCTCTTTCTCCTGCTTGTGGGGATACTCGCCAAGGTAAACATCGCCCAGAGCGGTTACCGCCTGAGGGTTTATTACGGATTTCTGAATGATCTGCGTATCGGGGCTCCGGTAAAGATCGCCGGAGGCATTCGGATCGGCCAGGTCGAAGCGATCCGGCAGTCGTCAGAGAAGACCGAGGTGACGGTCTGGATCGACAAAAAGTTCCGTCTTATCCGTCCCAGCCAGTTCGCCATCTTCACCACCGGGATCATCGGCGAGAAATATATCAACGTATTCGTGCCTCCCTCGCGCGATATGGACGACTACCTGAAAGACGGGGACAGGGTCTACGGTATCGACCCGCCCAGTTTCGACCAGATGATGCTGACATTCCAGGGCTTCATGCAGGACAAGAGCGGCGGCCAGATACTGGCCGAGATTTTCCAGAACTCCAACAGCTTCGTCGCCAACCTCAACAAGATGGTCGAGGAAAACCGTTACGACGTACGCCAGACCGTTTCGGTGAGCCGGGCGACCGTCGCCACGCTTTCGGTCCAGAGCAAAATACTGGTCGACCAGCTCAACCTGCTCACCAGGAACCTGGCCCAGATATCCGAGACCAACAAGGAGGACATCAACATCACCCTTAAAAACCTTTCAGAGACATCGAGCCAGCTCAACAAGGTGATGTTCAGGCTCGAGAACGGGCGGGGCACGCTCGGCAAGCTGCTCAACGACGAGGAAGTGTATAACAACATACGCGACGCTTCGATCCTCGCCAAGGACCTTTTCTATACGCTGAAGATGGACCCCTCCAAGCTCCTTTTCAGGCCCAAGCAGTAATGGCGCGCAAGGCAAGCCCTTTCGTCTGTTCATCGTGCGGCGCCCAGACGCCCAAGTGGGCCGGGCGCTGCACCGCCTGCGGGGAATGGAACACGATCGTGACGGCGCGGCCCGCGGCGGGGGAAAAGCGTGAGGCAGCCCGTGTCATGGCGCTTTCGGATGTTGGTGAGGACGGGTTCGCCCGTATCGCCACCGGCATAACCGAGTTCGACATGGTGACCGGAGGAGGGATCGTCCCCGGTTCGGTGATACTCGTCGGCGGTGATCCGGGCATCGGCAAATCGACCCTCGCGCTGCAGGTGGCGAACTCGTTCCGGACCTTTTATTTTTCGGGAGAGGAGTCGCCGGCGCAGATACGGCACCGCGCCGAGAGACTGGGGGTGGATGTCGGGAGGATATCGGTCTCCACCGTCACTTCGGTGGAGGAAATCATCTCGGCGGCGGAAGCGGCCAGACCCGACTGCGTGGTGGTCGATTCGGTGCAGACGCTCTATTTCTCGGAGGTCCCCGGATACGCCGGTTCCGTCAGCCAGATCCGCGAGGCGACCTCCCGACTGGTGGACATGGCCAAGCGTACGGGTATACCCGTCATTCTGATCGGCCATATCACCAAGGACGGGGCCATCGCCGGGCCGAAGCTCCTCGAGCATCTGGTCGATACGGTGCTGTATTTCGAGGGTGATTTTTCAAAGGACTACCGGGTGCTTCGCGCCTTCAAGAACCGTTACGGATCGGTAAACGAGATCGGCCTCTTTCGCATGGAGGAAAAGGGCCTTGTCGAGGTGAAGGACAAAAACAGCCTGTTCCTCAATCCGTATCTTTCATCCTCGCCCGGCAATGCCGTCTCCGCGTCGCTCGAGGGCAGCCGCATCATCCTCTTCGAGGTGCAGTCGCTGGTAAGCTTCACCAGCTTCTCGAACCCGCGCCGGATGGCCGACGGTTTCGACCTGAACCGGCTCATTCTTCTCGTGGCGGTGCTCGAAAAGCACGGGCTTCTCAAGCTCGGCACCTTCGATGTTTTCATTAATGTCGCCGGAGGTTTTCATATAACGGAAACGGCGTCGGACCTCGCCGTCGCGATGTCGATCGCCTCGAGCCTTAAAAGTATGGAGATTCCGCCATCCACGGGGTTTATCGGCGAGATCGCGCTTTCGGGAGAGGTGCGGCACGTGGCGCAGTGCCACCGGAGGATCCAGGAGTTCGCGCGCTCGGGTTTCGCGAGGATCGTACTGCCGAAGGGCGGGCTGGATGAGGCGCGTCGAGCCGGCTTCGTCGGCGAGGTCGTAGAGGTCGGCACTATTGCCCAGGCGATGGATCGTCTTTTTTAAAAGCCCCTCCGGCGATAAACTCGTCCATCATGATGGTGAGCACGCCGTTCACCTCGAGCGACGGGTCCACTTTTACAGCGATTTTCTGGACCAGTATACGAAAGAGCTTCTCGGCGTCGGTGAGCAGGGGAAGCTCGGCGACGTTACGGACAGGCCGGCTGCAGTGTTCGGGATCCTCCAGCGAATGATAGATGCGGCACGAAAGGGGACGTCCGTCATACACCGTGCAGATGTCGGTTTCGAGGAAGGGGCACGGAACGTTCTTCTCGAACCAGACGGCGTTTTCGTCACCCCCCATGCTCCGTTCGTCAAGGAAGGTCCGTAGCAACGCGGCGTGTTCGGCGATGCGGCGGTTGATCTGGTCACGGTCGTAATCCGTGAAGGCGTATACATAGTCGATGAGCGCGAGCGCCTCGGCCCGGCTGGCAACGACGATGCGGGAACAGCAGCGCGAACAGCCCTTGAAGCATGAAATGCTCCCCTGCGCTTCGCCGAGGATTCCCTGCAGGGGGGCATAGAGCGCGTAATGAAGCAGGGGAAAGTACGAGTCGTATTTTTCGAAGGCCTCGTCGATTCGCTTCTCGAGCATGCTGAACAGGTCGCCGGGCATGGTCCGCTCCTTTTCCAGGGGGGTCGCCCCCGTTAATGGTTACACAATCGGGCCGTGTCATGCCTCTGGCAAGTATTATTCCCGCTCATGCTCCGGCCGGCAGCGGGGAGCGGGAAAAAAGAGTTGCATTTAGGGTTTCGCTTCTCGATACTTATCATGATGCGGGCGCATGCCGTAATCAAGACGTTATGGGCCTGTTTGTCTAGATCCTCTTTTCCGCCGTTCCATTCAAGAATCGCTCGCCTTGCGGCGTTTCGGCGGGACCGCATCGTTTGGCTTTACGACTTATATTTATTACTGGAAAGGAATGATGAAGTTCAAGATACGACAGTACCAGAGCGGCTTCAGGATGCGCTTTACCGAACGCTATCATATCTGGAAGAAGAAATACGGGAAATGGTGGGATGGATTCCGCGAAAAGGGGCACGAGCGGATGACGGTTATGTTCATCCCTCATAACGAAAAGAAGATTTTCAATTTCCAGATTTCCAAGTTCACCATATCGTTCTTCGTTCTGCTCTTCATGGTCGTGGTTGTCACCTCGTCCTATGCCGTCATAAAGAACGCGAGCTCCAAGCGCGAGGAAGCGCGGCTGATGATGAACTACAGGGACGTCAAGTCCAGTCTTCTGCGTTTCGAGAAGCTTACAAATAATATCGCCGATCTGATGGAGGAGATGAAGCCCGATATCGAGGAGCTCTACGAGCTTTCCGCCGGAGACAACGCCAATGTGGGCAAAATATGGAAGCTCGAGACCGGGCAGATGGAGGCCGTGGTCGAAGATAAGAGCATGAAGCCGCTTCTGCCCGAGGAGATAGAGACGCTAAGGGAGCTTCAGAGAAACCTCATCTGCACCACCAACACGATCAAGACCGTGAAGAATTTCGTCGACGTGCGCAGCAAGGTGATCAACGATACGCCGTCGATCGTTCCGACGCAGGGGCACATCACCTCGCTTTTCGGATGGAGGCGCTCACCCTTCGGTTTCGGCAGGGACTTTCATACCGGGATCGACATAGCGGCGCCCCACGGCGCGGAGATACGGGTGACGGCCCCCGGCACCGTTCTGTCGACCGGATGGTCCGGCGGCTACGGTTACATGGTGAGGGTGCGCCACAAGTACGGTTTTGAGACGATATACGGGCACTGCTCGCGTGTCGTTGCCGGTGTGGGTGAAAATGTGCGGAAGGGCCAGATTGTCGCTCATGTCGGCCAGACCGGTTCGGCGACCGGAAACCACTGCCATTACGAGATACGCCTCGGTACCGTCGCGATAAATCCATACCCCTACATGAGCAGGATCTGGTAGTGGCTGCGGTGCGTACCGGTCTCCCGTTGCGGGCCCCAAAGATACAGCTTTCATATAAAATCTGGTGATAAACCGAAACCACGCCCATGTTCCCGCGGCTTTCTCTCTACTGCAAGGTCCTCGCCGTGGGCGCCTCCCTCTATGTCATTACCGCAGCGCTTTCGCAGGAGTTCGATGAAAACGCCGGTTTCCGCGAATCACTTTTAAAGTATATCGAAACACACGAAAAGGGCGAGGCACCGCGCGTCTATGTGGAGCGGGAGCTTCATCCTGAAGCGGACGGGGAGCTGGAGCCCGCGCCGCTGACATACCGTAAGGGCGACTGGGGGAAATATATCATCGCCCCGCGCTACCGCCTCCTTACGGAGGACGGTCGTTACGAGGATTTCCACATTGAGGAGCGAGACGAGGTTGACATCAACTCCTACGGCTCTTCGAAACTCAATCTCAACTACGGGAAGTCCAGTTTTACCAAATCGCGCTACAAGCAGTTCGACCAGGACAGGCCCGTTTCGCGCGTAATCACAAGCGGCTACAGTCCCGAACATGAAACGCAGCTTCACGTGGAGGGTCGCATCGGCCAGCGCTTCTCTGTATACATAGACCACGACAGCGCCAAGGCCGACAACACCTACCGCATGCAGTACCGGGCCGTTCGCGACGACGAGGTGATCCGCGAGATAAACGCCGGCCAGATCGACATCAAGATGAACAACTCGAAGTACGCCGTGTACGACGACACCGACGCCAAGGGGATGGGGATGGACACCACCATCCGCAAGGGGAATCTGCAGGTGAAGGCGTTCGGGAGCGTCACGCGCGGGGAGACCGAGGTGGAGTACTTCCGCGGAAATTCCTCTCCCGGGAGTGTTGCGCTCAGGGAATACCAGTTCGTTCGAAAGACCCATTTCCAGATCGAACCCTTCAAGCGTTACGACAACCTGATGATTCCGCCGGCAGATCCGTACACGACGATAGCCATGACCTCGGAGCCCGCGGACCCTCAGGCATACCTGCCCTTCCCGGTGAATATCGATACGTCCGGGTTTGAACTCTACATGGACGATCAGAACCCGCTGAACAACCTTAACGCGATCCAGCTGTCCATGGACGGCGGTTATTATACGCGAATGGTCGCCGGTTCCGATTATACGATCAACTTCAACACCGGTATGATAAGCATCCTGCGCGCGGTTCCGCACTCCGCCCGTATCTTTGCCGTCTATACGATCGGCGGTGGTACGGCCACCTCGGACCCGGCGGCCCTCGTCCCCGGCGATCCGGCTCATCCGGGCGGAGTGTTCTCCGGGAAGGTATTCGTTTTCATCAAATACGGCTATTCGATTCACGAGGAGATCGGTGACGACAGGAACAACGACGGAAAACAGAACTTCGACATCTATGAGGTGAGATCCGTTTATTATATCGGCCAGAGGCAGGTGCTGCAGGAAAACTTCAAGCTTCAGTTTTTCGGCAACAACCAGCTCCTGACCAGGGGAGAAACGCTGAAGCTCGGGAAGTACACCGTTGACTATTCGAAAGGGACCGTGAGTTTTCACCTGAGAGAACCGTTCAAACAGGTGCTACCCGATCCGCCCGATACGATCCAGTCGCTTGTTTACGCGGAAAGCCAGTCGGCCCTGGTGGTCGATCGCTCGGTCTACAGCATTCGCGTCGATTATTACCGCGAGGCCCGGAGCTTCCAGCTTAAACATTTTAATATAATCCCCGACAGCGTGCGCATCAAGGTGGACGGGCGCGAGATCGCCAGGTCCCTCTATTCAATCGACCACACGTCGGGTTATTTAAGTTTTGCAAATCCGAACAATCCACTCATCGGTTCGGAAACGAACATAGAGGTGAAGTACGAATACCTTCCCTTCACGGCGGAGTCGCAGTCCTTTATCGGCGGACTCAGGGCCGATTATCGGCTGAGCAGGGACCTGGGCGTCGGTGGCACCTTCCTGTACACGCGCTCCTCCGGGGGAGAGATCATACCAATGGTGGGGAGTGAGCCCTCTCAGACAATGGTCTTCGAGGGCGACGCTTCGCTCAAGCTCTCCGAGGGACGTATAAAGGACATGCTCAACGCCGTGCCGGGGGTATCGCTAAACGCGGCGCCTTTCGACCTCAAGGCGTATGCCGAGTACGCCCGCAGCTATAAAAACATCAACACCTTCGGTAAGGGTCTTGTCGACGATATGGAATCATCGGAGGAGATAACCGGGGTTTCGCTGTCGGACAAGGACTGGATACTCGCCTCAATGCCCGATTCCCTACCCCAGGCCGAGCGGGGAAGGCTATACTACAAGTATTACCGTGATCCCTCGAACGCTGGTTCGCTGAAAGGGACCGGCTTTACGCCTTATAACGTTCCCTACGAAAAGAAGCCCGGGCCCTACAATGTCGCGACCGGGCATGTCGAGAATTCGGTACGCGACCTCGATACCCAGCGTTCACTGGTGTTTGAGTTCGAGTTTGCCGGAGCCGAGTCGCGCGCTCCTGTCGTTACCCGGCGCCTCTCGTCGGAGGCGGTTGATTTTTCGGGCCTGCAGTACGTGGAAGTCTGGTATCGCGGAGAGGCGCTCAGCGCACCGGTCGATCTGTATATCGATCTGGGGAAAATCGATGAGGATTCAGATGGAGACGGGAGCCTGGATACCGAGGACCTCAATCGCAACGGTTTCCTTGATTTCGATCCCTCGGCGGGCATTCACGAGGATCGCGGGTATCCGTTCAACCCTGCCGGTGGCTACAATACCTGGGTAGGCACCGGGCCGCAACTCGGCGATTCCACAATGGGTGACGGGGTGCTGAACACCGAGGATATAAACGGTAACGGCGTGCTCGACCGCTATGAGAGCGTGGTGCGCCTGCCGGGCGCGGCAACGCAGGGCGGTCCCATATCCGTCGCTCTGGGCACCGGAGACTGGCAAATGGTCAGGATCTATCTTTCGCGCAGTACGATCACCGCAGAGCAGATTGAAATATTGAAACAGGTAGAGGCGGTGCGGCTTTTCGTGCACTCATTGTCTCCGGCCACGGGCAGAATTTACATCGACAGTCTCAAGTTTGTCTCGTCTCGCTGGCGGAACGTAAAGATCAACGGAGTCGCCGACGAGGACCCGGCGCGATTCAAGATCACCATGGTCGACACCCAGAACGATCCCGATTACAGGCTAAACGCCTTTGCATTTCTGAGAAGCGATATTTACCAGTCCCTGCACGGGGATAAGAGCGATAAGGAGCTCAGGGCCGAGATCGAGACAGCGCTGCAGATCGACTATAACCTGGCAGGCACGGGATCGGTAACGAGAAAGTTTTCAAAGCCGATGGACCTGCGGTTTTATAAAAAGATGAATATCTGGATCAACGCGCGAACAGCAAGTCCCGGGGACGCAATTCGCGTGCGGATCGGATCGACCGAGAGCGATTACTACGAATATCAGTTTCTGAATGATTACGGACCGGTATGGCGCGAGGTGATGCTCAACCTGCGTGACGGATCGGGAGGCATTAATAAAACGCTGTCCGAGGGGAACCCCGACCTGAAGCGCATTAATTATATGGAAGTCATAGTCAACAGCACCGGAACCGGCAAGCTCTGGGTGAACGATATGTACGCGAGCGATCCGGACACCCTTACCGACAGTGCGCACTGGTACGAGGTGGAGATCCGCGGGAAGCGACCGCTCTTTCGCACCAAATCCGGAGTGCCCGTGATCTCCGACCTCTACATTAAATATATCGAAAAGGGGCACGGATCTCAGTTCAGTACCGTCGGTAAAACCGCGACGGACATCGCTGAAAAATACCGCCAGCTTTTCACCTCGGTGAGCATCCTCCCCGAGTGGCGCATGCGCCTGGATTTTATCCAGGAAAAATCAGAAACCGATTCGTTCAACAACGAGGTCGCGGAGAACAGGCGAGGGCGGGCAGAAAAGCGGAGTTTTTACCTTGAATCCGATTACGCGCCAACGGCATCCATGGTGCCGAAGATCAAGCTCGTCTATAAAAACGACGCGTACGAAAACGAGCGTGGAGAGGATATTACCGTGGGCTCGGATACGTATCGCGTTCAGCACCTGGTAAAAAACCGCGCGCACAGCCCGGCAATCCTGGTGAAAGATGAAATCGCCGAACTCTTCGGCGGAAAGCTATCAACAAGCCTCCAGATGGACATGTCCTTCAAGAAGGAGACCGTGTCAAGAAGCGCCGATGGTCTCGATCCGCCCACGCTCGAGACCTATCTGCCGCTCCACGAAAGCGAAAAGCGCCAGAAGGGCACGACGGAACTCAGCATCGACTACCAGTCGAGTAAGTTTCATGTGCGGCCGACCTTTCTTGTCGGTTCGCACGAAATAGTGGAGCTTTCGGGCAAGTCGGGACTCAGCGACACGGAGGTGCTCGGCGACGTGCGCGGCGACTATCACCTGCCGTTCGTGTACAGCGGGGACCATAAATTTGTCGAGCGAAACAGCAAGACCACGCTCTATGCGGGTCTCCGAAGACTGTGGATTTTTTCCCCTTCGGTCCGTACCGAGTTCCAGTATTTCGAGAACCGTTTCCGCGACTACCAGGAAGCCGAACGTGTCACTTCCGGTCCTTTCGAGCGATCCAAAGACGCCCGGGGATTCGTATCGAACGGATTTACGCTGCCGGTTGATTTTCACGGGGTGCCCGCTCTCTCTTTTGTAAAGGGCTGCAATTTCTCATATACCAGGTCGCTCCTCCTTCAGGAGGCTGCCATTCCCTATGAGGGCGAGGGGGTGGGGGCCTTGCGTGAAGAATACGGCATCAACAGGGCGTTCAGGGGCCTTTCCGATGCCGGCTTCGACATGTTCTCCTATCCTCCATGGCATTTTTTTACCGGGCGCGGGAATTTCGCCAATGGCAGGGATTTCGCGTATAACCGACTCAATCGAAAAATCGTTTATCCCGGCGGGGAGCAGGCGGGTAATTATACAAACAGCCTGAAACTCGTCGATAGCTATTCGCTGAATACGACCATGGACTTCGAAAAGGTCATCGTGACCGGCGGAGGAAACCTGAGTCAGGTGAGCGAGCGGCAGACGGTCGAGGGCATTCCACAGCAGGTGGTGACGCTCAGTGCGAACACAAATATAAACCTGGACCTCATGCGCATTTTCTCTTTCGGTTTCTTCCGCCCCAACACTCCGGGACTGCCCTATCACGCGGCCACCTTTTTCATCGGTTACGATTACGGGCGCAACATGCTTATCACCTACAATATAGAGGAGAATGTCCATACGCCCAGGGTGGGGGTAACGCTGAAGCGTGACCGTTCCAGCCTCAGTCTGCGCTCGGGCGTCGATTACCGCCACAGGACGCGCAAGGAATATATTGAGTACGACGAATCTCAGCGCGATCGCAGGGACGATATTTTCATCGCCAACATGGCAATATCGCCGCCGTTCAAGGAGGTCGACAGGGGTTACAGCTTTTCAGCGTTATATGAAACGGACGTGCTGTGGCTCTATGCCGCGTTCTCGAGCCTGTACAAGCTGGTGGCCTTCCCGATTTTCAGCATCGAATACTCGCTTTTGCTCAACCGCTACGACTATACACGCACGGTATCTCCGGAACCCTACGACCAGCATCTCGTATCGGCAAAGCTTACCATGGATCTTCATAAAAACGTACAGGGAGGGCTCGTCGCGCGGTGGGCTCTGGAGCGTTACCGCAACAGGGAAACCGAAGGGATCGCCCGCGAGATTGTATCCTATCAGGTGGGTCTGAATTTTACCCTGGTGTTCTAACCGCCTAGAATGCTTTCGATTTTTCCTTTCATTCGCCGGTAAAAGCCACGCAGCTCGATGAATCGTACGTTGTCGCGGGCCGCCTTCAGTGTCTCAATCGTCGTAAGCCGAACCGCCTTCCAGAGCAGTTCCCTGTCGGGGCAGGAGGCGAAATAATCCAGGTTCACCTGGTAGGCTCCCTTGTAGGCGCGACCGCCCCCGTTGGGTGTTATGCTCTTGATGAGGCCGTTCAGATCGAGATCGGAATTAGATGTGCGAAATGAGACATCCAGGGAAAGTCCTCCCCGGCTTTTTTTTTCAATGATGGCGAATACCGCGACGGTTTCGGCCTCCCCGCTCACGAGCAGGAAATCGGCGACGATGGCGATATTGTCCCTTTTGGATTCGTCAATGAACGAAAGGCCGGCGAAGAACCAGTCGCGGTACGTTTCATGGTCGGACATGGCGGTACTGATGAGCCTGAGTGCGTCCTCCGAAAGCGGCAGGTTCGATATCTTTTGAACGATCCGTTCGTCGACCATCATGGAAAGAAACTGAAGCGCCTCGTAATCGAGCTTAGTCGCATGGCGCAGATTGTCCGTATCGGTTTGGATGCCAAGAAGCAGGGCGGTGGCAACGGCCTTGCGCATGGAGCCGCGCGGTGGCAGATCGAGCTCGCGGAGAATGAGTGTCATGTAGGTGCTTGCCGCGCCCGCCTGGTCCGAGACCAGGCGGAAATCGGCCTTAACATCGTCTTCCTCCTCGGCATGATGATCTATATGCACGGCGCACGGAAGTTTTTCCGAAACGCCTTTTGTATATGCCGACTGGAAGTCCAGCACCGCATACGCGTCGTAACCGTGCGGCGAAGGCGCACCCTTTTCGATGGTCAGGGGAATCTCGAGACTTTTAACGATCGCCCTGTTCTGCGGATGCGAAATTTCGGCAAGCGCCACGATTGATGATTTGAGGCCGATATGGTCGCATACCGCCATGAGAGCGAAGGAAGAGGCGATAACATCAGGATCCGGCGAGCCCTTGATGAGGATGAGGAGATTGTGATACCGGGCGAGAGCTTCGAGCAACCGGTCTGAAGATTTGCGCGCGTTCATTGTAGAGACCGGCCCTTATCCGCAGTTTCAATCGCACCTGAACGCGATCAGGCTGACGTCGTTGGTCAGCGTGCTCCCGCGGGTAAAGCTCTTGAAATCGTCGTAGATTTTCCGGACGAGTACCGCCGGCGAGTCACCCCGGTTTAGACGGATAATATCCTTGATCCTGCCGGTCGAGTAGGCTGCGCCGGAGGTGTTAAGGGCCGACTCGATACCGTCGGAATGGAGTATGCCGATGCTGCCCGGGGCCACGGGGATGGTCCGCGATTCGTAGGTAAAATTTTTATCGATACCGACCGGGATTCCCCTGGTGTCGAGGTCGGTGAATGACTCGCGGCCGGCGTCGAAGAATATTAGCGGGCGCATCGCCGCGTTCGAGTACGTGAACGCCCGCGAGGTCGAGGAATAGATAGCGTAAAAGGCCGGTGTGTAGTGATCGGAAAAACGCGAGGAGGCGATCACCCAGTTCATGATGTTCAGGAGCTTCTCAGGGCTTTCGTAGGTGGCCGGTTGCGTATGGAGCACTGAAAAAAGCTCCAGTGCGAGGACAACGGAGTCCACACCCGCATCGGAGGTGTCAGCGATAAAAATTCCCAGGCGGTCGGGCCGCACGATGACCGAATCGAAATAGTCGCCCCCGTACTCCGAGTTGTTGAGGTAAAAGGAGCTGATACGGATTCCCTCGACCTGCTTCATGCTGGAGGGAATGATCCTCTTTTTGACGTTTTCCACCAGCATTCGGTCGTGCTCGGAAACCTGGGAGGCCTTGATCTCGTCGAGATAGATTGAGTTGGCAAGCGTCACCTCGAAGTGAATGCGATAGAGATCGAGAGCCGAAACGAGGTCGACCGGGTAGGGCTTGCCGTCCGCGAGCTCGCCAAGCAACAGGATCGCTATCAGCCGTTTCTCATGGTTAAAAAAGGGCAGCGCCACCCTGATCCGATGTTCGCGGAAAAAGGGAAGCAGGCGTTCTCTGTATTCGGCGAGCTTGTAGTCGGTGAAGAGCATCGACTGCTCGAGAAGTCCCGGGAAGCGCTTCAGGCAGGCCGTGAGGTCGTGGTTACCCCCGATCGATCGGATGTCAATCCCTTCGCCGAAACCATACTTGAAGTGGTATGCGCCATCGTCCTCGCGGTGCATGTAAAGTGACGCCGTACCTATGCCGAATCGCGGTCCGAGTGCGTCGATAGTATTGTGAAAAAAATTGTCCCAAAATCCGGCCTGGTCTTTGAGGTCGGAAAGCG
>JALOTJ010000046.1 GCA_025457965.1 Spirochaetota bacterium
GACCGCGGCGAGGTCTTTACGGAAGGCTCGCTCGCGAACGCGCTCGGGCACCGCCTTGGCCACGCCCTGCGCGCGCGGCTCGACGCCGAGGCGCCGGAGAGCGTCGAGCTTCCCTCCGGATCGCGCCGCGCGGTAGACTACGAGAGCGGCGATATTCCCGTCGTCGCGGCGCGCCTGCAGGAGTTCTTCGGCTGCGCCGAGACGCCGCGCATCGGCGGGGAACCGGCGCTCCTGCATCTTCTCAGTCCCGCGGGCCGGCCGGTGCAGATTACCCTCGACCTGGGCGGATTCTGGGCGCGCTCCTACGCGGAGGTTCGGAAGGAGCTGGCGGGGCGTTATCCGAAACACCACTGGCCGTCGAATCCCCTCGAGGCAAAGCCCACTGCGCGGGCGAAGCCGCGAAAGCGATAAAACGCAAGCGCCTGCCGTAACGATTGAATTCTGGTATGGCAAACCGGGTATTGAGAGTGCCATCGCGGGGAGCGCGGCGACACGCTGATCTCGAACGCCGGAAAGTGAATCCATGCAAGGTGATAAAAAAGGGACCGCCACGCCCTGTACGACCGGGGAGCGCGACTACAGGCACTATACCGGAATTCGCCGCCTGCCGCTGGATTCAACGGGTCCCCTGGTTTTTCCCGCCGGACCGGCGGCGGTCTTCGCCGTAGCTTTTGAATAAGGTTTTTATCAACGGGCGCATTGTCGACGTGAAAAAGGGCAACGCGAAGTTCGCCCGTAAGTAAACAGTCACATCGCTGGATGAGCTGGACGTGGGGGCTGCGAACTTCGCTAAAAACCTCACCCGGAGGATCAACGGAGTCGCCGTGGAATAATCAGGCCGTGTTAATGGAGATAAAGGATAATAATGGGTACGAGGACGGACGACCATCAAAAGTCAATAAATTTCACTGTACTGCTGTTGTAACATTTAAGCGGTCGCTGTCAAGACGATGTGCCGAGCCTTTCGAAGCGGGCTTTCCCCCGGGGCGGAGCTGGAGAAGAAACAGCTACTTCCGGAGGCCGGCGGGGATGCGCGATTCGCAGGGCACTCCGGTTGAGCAGAGACCGCATCCGTAAATGAATAGCCGGTAGTTCTTCAGGCAGTGTCTGGTCGATTGCGCGACGTGCCGGTAGCACGCCTCTTTATCGTGTGCGTGTTCCCGCGTGATGGCGCCCACGGGGCAGCGGCCCGCGCATTTTAAGCACTCCTTTCCTTGATAGTGCAGGCACCAGGCGTGGATATCGTCCGGCCTCTTCCGGTTCGGCGTGAGCCTGCGGTGCACCACGAAGCTTCCGCAGCGGTGAGCCGCGCCCTTCGGCGTGATGAGAAAATCCTGCATGCCGAAGGTGCCGAGCCCGGCGGCATAGGCCATGTGGCGGTGAGACCAGGGCGATGCCCAGCCCGCCTTCGGGTATCGCTTCTTGTTGAACATGGGCGTCACGTCCGGCGCCACCGCGAGTATCCCCCGCTTCATGAGGTTGGTCACGATCTCCCGCACTATCAGCTGGCTGAACATCTCGCCGCTCATGCGCGTCTGGGCCCAGCGCTCGGCCGGCCATTTCGTGCTCGCAGCGTTGTCCTCCTTCGTCTTCGCGCTGATGGGAAGCACGAACGAGACCACCGAGAGTTCCTCCGCCGCAGGCGCGGGGACGCCGTTCCTCTTCGCCTGCCACGCCATGATCTCCTCAGGAGTGAAATGGTGGGGCCCGATGATCTCCTTGTATTCCAGGAGCAGCGGATCGTTGCCGCGGACGAAGCCCACCAGGGGCTCGTCGAAGATGCGCTCGCCGAAGAATGGATACTCCATCCGGTTTTCGACGTGATGGGCGACCCTGGAGCTGATGGCGTCTATGAACCAGTCCTCGGTTACCCGGATGTCGTACCTTGACGCGGAGCTCTTCCGGAGCTTAGGCTGCTCCGGGTGCCCGATTCCGCGCAGCTCACCGATGGCGCTCTTTATGCCGCCTATGTCGGAAAGCCAGGGGAATCGCCGGTAGCGGCGCCTCATTTTTTCCCGATTCATTGTCTGCCTCCAGTCTCACACCGCGCGAAAATATGCCCCGGTGGATGATACGTCCCCATGAAAATTCCGCAAGTAAAATACGCCGAAGGGGCGGCGATCTCGAAAGGCAAAGTGTATCTTTAAAACCGGGCAGCAACGAGATTGCCACGCCCCGATGCGGCCGGGGCTCGCAATAACCGAATATATACCATGACGTAATCGATACTTCTGAATGCCCCGGGTTCCCCGGAATTTTATTCTGGACCGGTTGCGGCCTGTTCGTTACATTAAACACGGCAGCTGCCGCAATTGGAGAAGGCATGAAACTGATCAGCGAAAACGACGTCAACGCGGCCGTCTCGAAGATGGGCGCGTACGGCGACAATCCCATACAGAGCCTTATCGCGGTGATGAACGGGGAGCAGGGTGACCTCCTCGATTACCTCGTCGAAGTGGATGCGGACGAGTTTAATCGGGACGAGCGCGACCTGCTCGTTACGGTCTCCGTCACCGCCTGGTTTATTCTTAAAGATGCCGGGGGGAGTATGCCCCCGAAGAGCGGTGCTTTCGTCGACTACCTGCTCGAGCGGAACCTCGATCGTTACGAGGATATTGTCGAGGAGGAGGAAACGGCCGACGGCTTTTTCGATGAGCTCTTCGCCGGCGGGGCCGAACAGCCCATACTAATGGGTTTCCTCGCGGGTCTGGTCCTCGACCGCCCGGAAGGCTATAAAGGCGAGATACGCGATGAGCACGTTCCGGCCATTCTGCTGCATGTTAAAACCGTCGTGGACGCCCTGGTCCTCGACGAGGAGGAATGGTCCGCCGAGCGCGAGGTGGGCGAGTTTTCGCAGGAGGACTTCGACGAAGCGGGAAGGATCGTCCTGGGCCTGTACGGCGAATGGGAAGAGAGCGCGGACTTTGAAAAACTGGACGGGCGGGACAGGGAGAACGCGCGGATGATCGTTACCGGTTTCGGCGAGTTCATGTACAATTACTTTTTGCTCATGCCGTCGGCGTGGACGGCGCAGCGCGCCGTCGAGGTGTGCGCGGAGATCATGCCGCGCAAGGTGCTCGCGCCCGACGCCTTTTTCGCGTCGATGTATCCGGTGCTGATCTCATTCATGGGTTTCGTCGCGGAGGAAGGGGCCGTGCCGCACGCGGACCGCATCGCCGGACGGCTTTCTGCGTTGGCGGCGAAGCGCTGATGCCGCGCTTTCCATCCGCCCGAATTCCGGCCGGGGCGGCATTTTCCGATCGTTTTCAAATAAGACGCCGCTGCGGTTTGAAAGGAGGCCCCGAATTAGCTGGTGTTTTTTCCAGCCGTATGCTACGCTGAAGACTGGATCGAAAAAAAGGGGGGACGGTCATGACGAAATCATCGTCATTTAACGATGTCTCATCCGCCGGTGTGTATAATTATTTCGCGCAGGGGGCATATACGGTTTCACGCTCCGGAAAACTGATGGAGGTGCATAACCCCGTCGACGGCGGGCTCCTCGGTAAAACCCAGGCCATAACCAGGGAAGAGCTCGACGAGGTAATCGAATCGGCATGGAGGCAGTATCCATGCTGGCGCGATACACCGCTTCGGGAGCGCGCGGAGCTTTTGCACCGGGCGGCCCGGATAATGGAGCGCGAGGCCGACGCGCTTTCGGAAATTCTCTGCGACGAAATCGCAAAACCGATAAAAAGCGCGCGCGAGGAGATCGTTCGCACCGCGGAGATCTTCGACTTCACCGCCGAGGACGCTCTTCGCCTCGAGGGCGAGACCAAGTTCAGCGACGTTTTCGCCCAGCAGAAGCGCGACAAGATATCACTTTCGTACCGGGTGCCCCTCGGCGTGGTCCTGGCCATCGGGCCGTTCAATTACCCGTTCAACCTGACCGGCACAAAGATCGCGCCGGCGCTGGCAGGAGGGAACAGCTGTATCGTGAAGCCCCCGTCGGCGGGCGCGATGACCTGCCTGTATTTCGGCGCGATCATGCGCGAGGCCGGTTTGCCCCCGGGGGTGCTTTCCATCGTCACCGGGAAGGGGGAGGAGATCGGCGATTACATCGTGTCGCATCCCGGCATCAGCATGGTCGCGTTTACCGGAAGCTCCGCCACGGCGCGCCGTATAGCGTCGAAGGCCACCATGGTGCCGCTCCTCTTCGAGCTGGGCGGGAAGGACGCGGCGCTGGTGCTTCCGGACGCGGACCTGGAACTCACCGCCTCGCAGATCGTTTCGGGCGCGTTTTCGTATTCGGGACAGCGATGCACCGCCGTAAAGCGGGTCCTCGTCTTCGAGGACAACGCGCGGGAACTGGCGGAAAAGATAACGGCGCTGGCCGGAAGGCTCGCCGTGGGCCTGCCGCGCGAGAACCCGGTGATTTCGGCTCTCATCTCGCCCGCGCAGTGCGATTACGTGCAGGGCCTCATCGACGACGCGCTCGCCAGGGGCGCGACGCTGTTATGCGGCAACCGGCGGGAGGGGAATATCATGCATCCAACCGTGCTCGACAACGTGACGGCCGACATGAGGGTGGCGTGGGAGGAGCCCTTCGGGCCGGTGCTTCCGATAATGCGCGTCAAGAACCTCGCCGAGGCTATAGAAATTTCCAACAGATCGGAGTACGGGCTGCAGGGGAGTATCTTTACCGGCGACATCAATTCCGCCATCAATATCGCGATGCAGCTCGACGTGGGGACGGTGCAGATCAATTCCAAGACCCAGCGGGGACCCGATCATTTCCCCTTTATGGGGACGAAGTCGTCCGGGCTGGGTACGCAGGGCACGCGCTACTCCATCGAGGCCATGACGCGGATGAAGTCCATCGTGCTGAACCTTTCGGAAAAGGGGAAAGTGGAACTCGCCTGCTCGGCGGAGTGAGAAGGCCGGAACCGGGATGGAGGTTCAGGCTGCCCCCGGCTCCTTCTGTAAACGCACAAGTTCCGTATTGATTTTTCCCCACAGTCGCTTCGCAAGCTCCGCTTCACTTATGCCGGCGAAGCTTTCGTAGGGCACCTCTTCGAGCACTCGCACGCGTATGCGGTGAGAGCCGTGGAAGTTCACGCTGTACTTGGGAAGGGCGTGGCGCGTTCCCTCCACCACGACGGGCAGTATCGGCACCTTCATCTTTTTCGCGAGGATGAAGGCCCCCATCTTGAAGGGCTTGAGGTTTCCGTCGGGCGAGCGCGAGCCCTCGGGGAATATGAAGATGGAGCTTCCCTCGGAAAGTCTCTCTTCGGAATCGGCCATCATCTGCGCGATGCTTTCCTTATCGCCCCTGCGCAGCTTGATGTAGCGGTTCATCACCATGTTCCAGCCGATGAGCGGTAGCTTGAAGATCTCGCTCTTCGACACCCACTTGAAGTGCACGTAGAGCCTGAAGAGCACAAGGATGTCCAGCTGAGACTGGTGGTTGGAGATGATGACGTAGGTGGCGTCACGGCGGATCTTCTCGCGGCCTTCGATGCTGACCTTCCAGGCCGGCACGATGTACGTATAGAAGGCCCCCCAGTAGCAGGTGTACAGGTGCAGCAGGCGCAGCCGCCGGTCGAACGGACGGGTGAGGAGCCAGATGAGCACGGCTATGAAGTAATAAAAGATCGACGTCGTGATGATTACGGTCAGAATGAGTATCGCTATTATTCGGTCCTTCATGGCGTTTCCTTGCATAAGGGTTTCGCTCAATCCCGTAAATCTTTCAAATCCGGCATATTTTCGCAATTGTTTTACGGGCTGGAGAATGAAAATCGGCAAATATGAGAATATGTACATTCTCGATGAAATAATCATTTTCGTCGATGGATCGGATGCTAACGCCCGTGCGATCTCCGGCTGCGGCATCCCGCTGCGCGCACGGTCCGCTCGTTCAATCAAAAACCGGGCGCCCTTCTCGACGCGATGCGCCTCGCCCTCTCGAAGCGCATCGACGGGAGCACGCTTTCGGTAAAAAAGATGCTGATCGCTTTCCCGCAGGCCTGACGGCGTCCGGAGGGCGGCGGCGGGGAAGCCCTATGTCCTCGAGCTGATCCGCTCGTGTATCTCTCGCACCATGCGGCGGTGGAGCTCCGTGGTGATCGGGAAGCGCGCGATGAGGACCATTCCCGCGATTACGAAAACGAACGGTATGAAGGTGAGCAGCGCCTTGATGCCGAAGAGCGCTTCCGGCCCCTGCGGTCCGGCGGGAGTGTAGCCCGAGAGAGAGAGCACCGTCCCGACGATGAGGCCCGGAAACGCCACCGAAAGCTTGAAGGAGAAAAAGAAAAACCCGTACAGCATCCCCTCCTGCCGGCGGCCCGTCTTCCACTGCGCGTACTCGACCGTGTCGGGGACCATCGCCCATGGCGAAAGGTAAACCGTCCCGAGGCCGAATCCCACCAGCCAGAAGAGCGCGATGGTAAGGGCCGGGCTCATCTCCGCGAAAAAGAAGATGGGTGCCGAGAGTGAGGCCATGATCCCCATTCCCAGGTTATAGGCGAATTTCTTGCCGCGCCTGCGCGAAACGCGCAGGTAGAAGGGGATGGACAGCGCGGAGCCCGACATCAGCACCACGAAGGCAATCGGGATGAGGTTCTCCGCTCCGAGGTTATATTTAAAGAAGTAAACCACCACGCCCGACATGGTATTGAGCGCCACCTGGTGCATCATGACACCCAGGGTGAGTATGATGAAGGGCCTGTTCTCGATGACCGCCCGGAGGTCCCGCATGAGCGCACCGGCGTCAGTATCTTTGGCGGGCCGGACCGTGCGCTCACGCACCGCGAAGAAAGTAACGAGAATGGTGATCGCCATGACGGCGGCGTAAAGTATTCCCACCGCCCGGAATCCCTGCACCGGCCCCCCTCCCAGCGCGCTTACCAGGGGCATGGTCGCCGCCGCTCCGACGAGCGTGCCGGCGATGGAAAAGAACATGCGATAGGCGGTCAGGACCGAGCGCTCGTGGGAGTCGCCGGTGAGATCGGCGGTAAGGGCGGTGTAGGGTATGCTGAGGATGGTCATCAGGACGCAGAAAAGCGTAAACGCGCCCATCGCGTACGCGACGCGCCACGTCTCTTGGGAAATGGCCGGGGAGGCGTACAACAAGACCATGCTGAACGCGGCCGGGAGCGCCCCGAGGAGGAGGTAGGGGCGCTTTCTTCCCCAGCGGGTCGACGTATGGTCCGAGAGATAGCCCATCGCCGGTGAGATGAACGCGTCGATGATTTTGGCGAAAAACAGGATGAGTCCCGCGGAGGCCGATGAAATGAAAAATACATCGGTAAAATAATACAACAGGAACAGCGAGGGCAGGTTGAATCCAAGGCTGAGGCCGAAATCGGCCGCGCCGTAGCCGAGGCGCGCGCCCACACTCAGCTTGTTCGCGGCCGTGCCGCCCTGGTGCCCTTCGGTCATTTTATTGCGGGTGAATCCGGAGTATCATTTGCGAAGACCGTTATGCATAGCACGGCCGGTGCGAAGTGTCAATACGCTTATTTCACCACTTTTACCATCAGCGTCACACCGAAATGCCTGAGGAAGGGAAGGGGCCCGTTGGCAAGCGCCTCGATGCGGTCCGACATACGGCGGAGCGCCCGGTGAAAGCGCCTCGGAACGAGTATGTAATGCCAGGTCCATTTTGTGTGAATGTTCCACGGCGGCCGGAACTCGTGCGCCGTTATCTCGCATTCCGAAAACAGGACCCGGCAGAGCTTTTTAATCTCACCCAGGCGGTAGAAGCGCATGCGGATCGGATCGCTGTAGCGGAAGACGTGTATGCTTATAAATTGCAAAAACGCGAAAAGGAGGTTTTCCGGTGCCAGGCGGGAGGGCACACGGATATAGGCCGTGCCGCCGGGCTTTAATACCCGGTTCACCTCACCGAGGACGAGCTTTCCGTTCGCCTTGGAAAGGTGCTGCAGGACCAGAAGCGAATAGGCCATGTCGAAGCTGTCGTCCCTGAAGGGAAGCCTGGTGCCGTCGCCGCAAAGCAGGGCCGGAATGTGACCGTTTTTCAGGAGGTGCTTTTTACTCTGTTTCAGCATCGCCTGTGAAATGTCGAGGCCGATGCCGCGCGCCCCCCGGTCGAGTACGGGCTTAAGCACGCGGCTCCATCCGCAGCCGAGGTCGAGTGTGAGCGCATCTTTGCTTACCGGAAAGGGCGGCGGCGCGTCGAGCAGGTTCCCGTAATAATCGGTCAGGATGGCCTCGACCCCGAGTGTGATAAATGGGGCATCCTTCATCGCTCCCTCGTCCCAGACGCCGACGTAGGCCCGGTAAAAATCACTGTCTTTTACAATCACTGTTTGCGTCCCCTTTCAACGTATTTTCGTTTTTCTTCGGCGGTGAGCCTCTGCATCGCCGTGTAGACGAAATCGTACGAATTCGAGGCATTCCAGAAGAGGTAACCGCGCGCGCCCGCATCGACGGCGCCGCGAATCTGCTCCAGGATATAGTCGTCATTATACGTCTTTGTCCTCCAGCGGAAGGCCTGAAGCCACGGGCGCACCGTGGTCTGCGGTGCCAGGGCCTTTACCCGGGCACAGCCCCTGTTCATGAAATAATACGGCTGGTCGCCCGGATTGGCGTGGCCGTCAAAATGGTCGTTAAAGTGCGACGGGTACAGCATCGGTGATATCACTTCGCAGTGCTTCGCCATCTGCTCAATCCGCTGCCCGGTCTGGCGAATGTCGATCTCTTTTCCCCATGCCACGACGCCGAAGATGTCGACCGACAGATTGACGTGGCGTCCGGCCAGCTCGGCGTGCGCCCGCTGTAAAAAGCCGGTGATCGTCGCTTCCTTCGACATCTGGCCGAAGTGGTATGCATAGGCGGCGTCGCCGAGGCTCCCGGAGGTGGGAAAACGTATGTAATCGAACTGTATCTCGTCGACGCCCTTTTCTGCGAGCTCGATAGCCAGTGCGATATTGTAGTCCTGGACATGCTTGTTGGTCGGATCAAGCCACAGTTCGGCCCCGGCACTCCACGGGCTCCCGCTTCTCTTCGAACGGATTGCGTATTCCGGCTTTTTCCGGTACAGCGCGTGGTCGTGGAACACGGCGATCCGGGCTATTACATACACTCCTTTGTCTTTGAGGTAGCGTATAAGCTTGTCAACGTCGTCGATGCATCGCTTCTCGTGCGTGTTGTACTCGATCGCGGCGGGGACATGGCTTCGATAGTTCACGATTCCGGTGATGTCCTTGGCGTCGAACACCACCGTGTTGATCCCGGCGGCCAGAAAGCGCTCCAGCGACTGAAGAGTCTTTTCGCTCGCGATAGCCCCGCCGGTGTAGTAAAGCCCCCGGCTCTCGATGATCGGCGGCTTCGCCGTTCTCGTAAAAGCGGGGACGCGGGGCGAGATGCTGTACGGTATGTAAACGACCGTGCCTTTGGTAACGGAATCGGTTCGGAACGCGTTGTATTCCTTAATCGTCCGCTCGAGCTGGTAGCGCCTGAAAAAATGAGTGTAGCGGAGCGCGGCGTCGGCGATCTCCTTGAGGCGCATGTCGCGCGGGGCCTGGAACAGCAGGGTCCGGCCGCAGTGGATGAAGCCGGGCGGGGTGTTCCGGTAGACCGCCGTATGGTCGCGCCGTTCCATTGTGCCGACGATCGTGAAGCTGCTCCTGGGGAAAACCGAACGGTAAAGGCCGAGAAGGCACCCCTGGATGCCGTCGGAGACGAGGGCGATGCCTCCAGCGTTTAAAACGACGAGCCACTGCGCCATAAGCGTACACAGGAGCAGCGCGAGAATCTGGCGGTTCCGTTTATTCATCGGGTGATGGCGATCTCGGTGTAGCACACTGCTTTGGCCTTCGATTTTTGTTGCAATTACAGCGGCGGTGGACGATAAATGTACATCGTGCGCCGCCGCATCCGGCCCGTCTGTCGCGCCGGGAGCGGTAAGACTATGAAAAATCGTCGCGCCCAAAAAGCAACAGAAAAAACGGCCATGCTGAAAATTGAAAGCGTACTGAGAACGCCGGTGAAAAAGATCATCGCCTTCGGGGAGGGGATGAGAAATTTTTATCGTTTCGTCGAGTCGATCGCAGTGTCGTTTCGCTCGATAAAGTACCTTCGGTTTCGGTCAATCTATTCCATCGTCGTTAACCAGACCCGGTTCACCGGGGTCGACGCTCTTCCCATAATCGTTTCAATCGCGCTTCTGCTCGGCGCGACCACGATCATCCAGGCCACCAAGAACTTCCCGAAGTTCGGGATCGAGGGATTCATCGGGAACCTGCTCGTTATCATCATCGCCAGGGAACTCGGGCCGCTCGCCACCGCCATGATCGTGGTGAGCCGCTCGGGCTCGGCGATCGCCGCGGAGATCGCCACGCAGAAGCAGAACAGGGAGATCCTCTCGCTCGAGCTCATGGGGATAGACACCAAGCTCTATATCGTTTTCCCGCGGATTCTCGCGTCCATCCTGGCGATCTTCTCGCTTATCATCATCTTCGACATCACCGCGTTTTTCGGGGGCTACCTCATCTCGCTCAGTACGGTCTACATCCCGGCGGGCGTGTTCGTACAGACCATGCTCGACGCGTTCAGCTTCAGCGACCTTGCCATTACAATCCTTAAAAGCGTGCTGTACGGCATTCTCATCCCGCTTATCTGCTGTTATTACGGTTTTATGCCGCAATCGGACTTTCAGATACCGATATTCGTCTCGCGCGCCGTGGTGCGAACCCTCGTCATATTATTTGTGATAAACGCCTTTATCTCGGCGCTCTTCTATTTCTAGGTGATACGGATGAACCGGGAAGAACTGCTCAGGGTCGAATCGGTCTGTTTCACCGACGCGGGCGGGGCCGCCTGTCGGGATGTTTCTTTTTCCATGGCCAGGGGCGAGAACCTGGTCATCTTCGGTCCCGAGGGCTCGGGGGCCGAGGTCGTCTGCCCGCTCATCGCGGGCACGGTGATCTCGTTCGACGGCGAGATTTTTTTCAAGGGGCGTTCGGTCGAGAGTTACGATTATTTCGAACGCCACACGTACCGCAAGGAGCTCGGCTATCTCCAGAGAAATTACGGCCTGATCAACAACATGTCGGCGGAGGAGAACATCGAGCTCCCGCTGCGCTATCACTCGAGGCTTTCGTCGGGTGAGATCGGCTCGCTCGTAAACCGTCTGATCGGCGAACTGGGACTCGATCACTGCCGCGCACTGCGTCCGGTGTCACTGTCGGGCTCAGAGACCCTGCGGACGGCGTACTGCCGCGCGATCGCGCTCGATCCCGACCTGCTGCTCATCGAGCACGCACTGGAGGGACAGTGTCTGCTCAATTCCCAGCAATTCATGAGGGCGCTGGGACGATGGTGCGCTCGCGAAGATCGCTCGGTCGTCATCGTCACCTATGAGCCGGAGCGTTTCGTTGACTTTTCGGACCGCTTTATCATGCTGTATGAGGGCGGCATCGTCTTCTCGGGTTCCCGCGACGACTTTCTCGCGCGGCGAAACGAGTATCTCGACCAGTACATGCGCTCGTCGCTCGACGGGCCGATGAGAGTACGGTAATCGGAGGCAGGCCATGAAACTTGAAAAAAACGAGCTGCGCGTCGGCGTATTTATCATCATGCCGGTGGTCATACTCCTGCTCTTCGTCGTGCTGAAGCTCGGCTACTCCTTCGCGAGCTCCACCATCGACGTGTATCTCAAGATCGACAGCATCACCTCGATCAAGGAGGGCACGCTGGTGAAGATCAAGGGTTACACCCTGGGCAGGGTAATCGACATAAAACCGGTCTATAAGCCGGCGCTGCATTTCCTGGCGGTCCTGCGCATTCGCCGCGATATCGATCTCTACGAGGACTGCTCTGCGGTGATACAGAACCAGAACATCATCGGCGACCCGGTGATCGACATCCGAAACCCGGAGAAGAAGGGCGAGCTGCTGCGCGCGGGTTCGGTCATCGAGGGTATTGAGTATGTCAACCTGGAGGCGATTTTACAGGACGTCCACGCGCTGCTCGCCACGCTGCAGGGGACGGTTGGCGTTATCCGCGACATCTCACTCGACAGCCGGAGCAACCTGCGCACGCTGCTGGCCAACCTTTCGGGCAGCATGGCGACCGTCAACGACCTGCTGGTAAATTCGCAGAAGGATATCCTGGAGATCCTGACATCGTTCAGGCAGACGGCGAAGACCATGAACGAGATATCCGAGGAGCTTAAAAAGCACCCGGTCAAGTTCCTGTTCAAGTGACGCATATCCCGGACACGGGGCCGGAAGGCGCGGATTTGAATCCGCGCCTTCCGGCCCCGTGTCATCACCCGGATCCATCATGCCCCTGTTCTCCGTCATAATCCCGGTGTACAACCGCCCCGTCCCGCTCCGGCGGGCGATCGAATCGGTGTTTGCCCAGAATTTCAACGATTACGAGCTCATCGTGGTCGATGACGGCTCGACCGACGAAACGGGTGATGTCGCGCGATCCTTTGCGACGGTTCGTTACATCCGCCAGGGGCGCCGCGGCGTGAGCGCGGCGCGCAACCGCGGGGCCGCCGAATCGCGCGCGCCGTACCTTGCCTTCCTCGACTCGGACGACGAATGGCTGCCCGGAAAGCTGAAAGCGCAGCGCGACTTTATCGGACGGAACCCCCTTGTGCGCATACACCAGACCGATGAGATATGGATACGCCGCGGCCGCAGGGTGAACCCGATGAATAAGCACCACAAGCCCGAGGGCGATATCTTCATTCCGTCGCTCGAGCTGTGTCTGGTGAGCCCTTCGGCGGTTGCGATCGAGCGCTCGCTACTTGACCGCGCCGGCGGTTTCGACGAGCGCCTGGAGGCGTGCGAGGATTACGACCTGTGGCTGCGGATCGCGCTCGACGAAGAAGTGGGCCTGGTGGACGAAAAGCTCGTGGTGAAACACGGCGGGCACGACGACCAGCTTTCGCGGCGGCACTGGGGGATGGACAGGTTCAGGGTGTACGCGATCATGAAGCTTCTGCGCGAAAGGGCGGATGACATGGCGCCCCCGCGTCGCGATGCGGCGAGGGAGGCGGCCCGGAGCAGATGCGTCATACTGGCACGGGGGGCGCGAAAGCGGGGCAACGGCGGGCTCGTCGCCATTCTGGAGTCGGTGATGCGGTCTATCGATGATGAAGACTATAGCAATACAGGGTTTGAGAGCCTCGCAGAAGCATGACCGACGTCTCGATCGAGGCCTGCAGGTACGACTCCATGGGAAAGTTGCGGGCGAAGATCATGGTGCCGTCGGGGAGGAACGCGAGCGCCTGGGCGCCGCCTTCGGACCTTGTATACCCGGCGACATAGACGCCGCCGTCGCGGTCGAGCGATGCCATCCCGGTACGCGCGGTGGGGATTTTTATCACAGCCGAGGGCCGTGCCTTCCGATTCACGATCAGAATCCTGTTGTAATCGAGTACGGCCGCGGTGCCATCGTCCTGAACGGTAAGCGCCGTCCGGGCAACGTGTACCCGCGAGAGCGCCGAGGCTCGAGCGCTGCCGTCCGCGGTGTCGATGAGCGCGATGTAATCTCCCCTCTCGTTTCCATAGTGGAGCGCGACATACGTTCCCGAGGGCGATACCGCGATGCTCTTTATGAGGGTGCCGCCGCCCGTTCGGGCTTTCAGCAGCCGCCTGCCCGTCGAGTCGATCACATGGTAGCTTCCGTCAAGGAAGCCCAGGGCCGCAATGTCCGTTCCCTTCGAAAAGGCGATGACCGTCAGGAATCGTCCGGAAACGGGTTCGCCCGCCTGGTTGCCGTGAAAGTCGAGCGCGCGCGCCCGGGACTGGTCGCTGTTGACGAGCAGGACGAGTTTCCCGTTATGTGATAGATGAGGATACTCGCGCGAGTCGGTCTTCCAGAAGGGGCTGCCGTCGGCGGCGAAAAACTCCACCGAGGTCCCGAGCTTCTGATAGGCGGCGTAATATCCGCCGCTACCGCTCGGGGCGAAGAGCGTCTCGCCGAACGCGCGCCTGGAGATGAGCCGCCCGTCGGCGGCCAGCAGTGAAAGCGTGTCCTCCGAAATGACCGGCCCGACGGCACGCGCGGAGAGCGCCGTGTTTGGCGAACGCTCGATTGATTCCGGGGCCGCAATCGGGCCGTGCCATTCGGGGTACAACTCGATCGCCTGCTCCGCCTGCCATACCGGAGTGAGGCCCAGAACGGCGCCCGCGATGATTCCTATTAAAAGATAGCGCATGGTCACTCCAGCATGAAGCTTTTAAGTCGCTGGCTGCGCGATGGATGACGCAGCCTGCGGATCGCCTTTTTTTCGATCTGGCGGATCCTCTCCTTGGATAGCTTGAACTTCTCGCCTATCTGCTGGAGGGAAAGAGGTTTCTCGCCGTCCAGCCCGAAGCGCATTTTAAGTATCTCGCGCTCAGACGCGGTAAGGGTGTTGAGCACGGCATTGAGCGCGTCCTTCAGCGAATCTTCCAGGAGTTTGTGGTCAGGTGAGTCGACCCGCATGTCCTCGAGCATGCTTATAATGCTGGTGTCGTCGGCATCCCCGAATGTCGCGTCGAGGGAGATGTGGTCCTGCGAGATGTTGCGCAGATAATTAATCTCATCGTCGTCCATGTCCAGCTCCTCCGCGATCTCGTGCGCGGAGGGTTCGCGGCCAAGCTTGTGTTCGAGCTTTTTGTGCATCTTCTCGATTTTCTGCATGTCGGCGGTGCGGTTGAGCGGCAGCCGGATGAGTGAAATCTTCTGGCTGATGGCGAGGATGATCGCCTGGCGTATCCACCAGACGGCGTACGAGATAAAGTGAAAGCCCCTTTCGGGATCGAACTTGTCGGCGGCCTTGATGAGCCCCATGTTGCCTTCGTTGATGATATCGAGGAGTGAGATGCCGCTGGTCTGGTATTTCTTCGCGATCGACACTACGAAGCGAAGATTGGCTTTTATGAGCCTCTCCTTGGCCTTTTCATCGCCGTCGCGCGCGGCCCTGGCGCAGGCCTCTTCCTCCTCCCGGCTGAGGAGGGGTATCTTGTTGATTTGCTCAAGGTACCATGTTATTGATGAATCGGAGAAACTGCCGTCGCGGACATTTTTGGATCGCCTTGAGGCCCGCTTCTTCCCGGCGGATGGAGAATCGGAATCGGACTCGTCATCGTCGAACAGGTCTTCGTCGATTTCGCCGTCGAAACCGTCTTCGAGTACCTCGAGGTCGTGCTCCCGGGGGTCGGTCTCGGAAGACCGCGTTTTTCCGGCGGTATTAACCACCGCGGATGTCGTTTTTTTCCGGGCCATGGCGTTTTAATGATGATTGATTGCCGTTCCGCGGCTCGGGAGGAGTCACGCGGGTCTGGGTACGGTTAACTGGAGGGGGGGATAAAATCAAGTATTATTTGGGGCCCCAGATTTCGGCGAGTCTGCCGGGAAGGTCCTGGATCGATGCGGCGTATCCCGGGGTTTTTATGAGCGCATCGAGACCGTGATCCGTGAAAAGTCGCCGCGCCTCATCCCTGGATTTAATTGTGGTGCCGGCGAGCCTGTCTTCGGCGCGCGAAGGCCGATCGCCGTTCATCGTGAAGAGCAGGTGACGCGCCGGCTCCAGCCTCCGTTTCGATTTAACCGGTGAGAGAAACACCATCTCGACCGAGGAAAGTCCCTTTCCCCTGTAGGCGAGAGAGACCTCCCTGCGGAATACGGTGCCGTCCACCAGTATTTTTATGGTGGCTCCGTCGATATACGAAAACCTTGTGATTACAAGCGGGGTCCGGTTCCTGGCTATGCTGTGCGAGCTTTTAAAGGACGTCTCGGTGCGGACCAGGTCACCGCCGCTTCCATAGAAGAAGGATTCGACCCAGGCGTCGTCTATCGCCGAGCCGTTGCGGATTTCACGCGCCCGGTGAGACTGGATGCGTAGTCTTCCGGCCTGATCGTAGGAAAAGGTACGCGTGATGAGCGTCTCGCCGGACGGGGACGCGAGCTTCGAGGCCTTCGCCAGCCTGCCCGGAGAGTCGTATTCGAGCAGTATCCTGCTGGTTACAACCCCCTTCTCGACGAAATGGATTTCACGGAGCCGCCCGTCGACGCCCGTAATTCTAACGGTCTTATACGAGCCGCATGCCGAAAGCGCGAACAACAGGGCCGGTATGATGATGGTCGCCCGGGCGTTCAGGCCCGGGAGGGATATCCTGCTTGTCGTGCTCATGGTGCGTTCGCGGTTGCCTGTGCTCGGAATCGGCATGCTAACTATAGCCCCGGGACCTCCGTTATTTCATTTTAAACTTACATGACTAGAAAGCGCCGAAAATATCGATTTTGTCAATGACAATTTAACCGGTCCGGTTAAGCATGGGGTCGAGGACAGTACTGAAAGGAGCTGCCGTATATGAAGATAGCGGTGACGGGAAAAGGGGGCGTGGGGAAATCGACGGTGGCGGCGGCGCTCGCCCTGCTCATGGCCGGGAAAGGCGAGCGGGTACTGGCGCTCGACGCGGACCCCGACGCCAACCTGGCCTCGGCGCTCGGTATCGCCGACGGAGAGCGTGCGGGTATACTGACGGTCGCCCGGCAGAAGGCGCTCGTCGAGGAACGGACCGGGGCGAAGATCGACGGTTACGGCCAGGTCTTTCGCATTAATCCCGAGGTTTCGGACATCGTCGAGCGATTCGGTCATCTCCATCGCGGCGTGTCGCTAGTGGTGATGGGCGCCGTTACGGCGGGGGGCTCGGGATGCGCCTGCCCGGAGAGCACCTTCCTGGCGGCGCTGGTGCGCGACCTGGTGCTCCGTCGCGATGAGACGCTGATCATGGACATGGAGGCCGGCGTGGAGCACCTCGGCAGGGCCACCGCGCGCGGTGTGGACGTAATGCTTGTGGTCGTCGAGCCGGGCGCCCGCGCCGTCGAATCGGCCCGCCGCATCTCAGCCATGGCGCGCGAGATAGGGATCGCGGACATCCGGCTGGTGTTCAACCGGGTGCGCTCGCGCTCCGACGAGGAGTATCTGCGGACGCAGCTTTCGGGTATCGGGGTGCTGGGGGTCGTGCCCTATTCCGAGAGGCTGATCGAGGCCGACCGTGACGGAATCGCGGTAACGGATGCGCTGGACCCGGAAGTGCTCGGGCGTTTCAGTGCGATGGTGGCGGTGCTGGGCGGGCAATGAAAAACCGGAAGAGGTTGCGGAGATCGAATAAGAAATGAATCCGGACCCGCCTCCGGGCGGAAGGATCAGCGGAATCGAAATATTCAACACCTCCGGGCAAATCGATTTGAAAACGATTCGGACTTATACGATCGATCAGGACGCGTTTTCAGCGGTGTCGTGAGATCGTTTCTCTGCGCCTGCGGATCATTACGATAAAACCTTCTTGAAATTTTCCTGCCGGTTGAAACAACTGGAACCTACACGCGCCCACGCGGCGCGTTTCGATTTTTCGGGCCGGGGGACCGCCATGAACAAGAAATTCCTCGCCACCGCGATCGGGAGCTTTCCCCACACCGACGCGGAAACGGCGCTCGACGTCATATTCGCGAGCATTCCCGATGCCCCGGTATGGCCCCAGCTTCCGCGCCTCGGGCTGTCTGAGCAGATGGAGATCCAGTATTCGGAGGGGATGCCGCGCGCGGTTGTCGACCGCGAAAAGTCGCGCATGTACTTCGACACCTCGGGAGATTATTCCGAGGAATTCGGCGCCTTCTACGAGAAGTACATGGAGGCGATGGATCCGGATTCCGGAAGCGGCGACTGCTCGGCCATGGCGATTGGCCGGGAGTACTCCAAAGGCATACGCGCACTCGAGTCGCGCCTCGGCGCGGACGGAGCGAAGAGGCCCTACGTCAAGGTGCAGACGACCGGCCCGTGCTCGTTCGCGCTCACCGTCACCGACGAGAACAAGCGGGCCATCTACTATAATGAAGAGTTCCGCGATGTCATCGTCAAGGCGCTCGCCATGAAGTGCCGCTGGCAGATCGCGAAGTTCCGGCCCTTCGCCGAAAGGATCATCTGCTTCATCGACGAGCCGATCCTCTCGGCCTTCGGCTCGTCCACCTACATCTCGGTGAAGCGGGAGGACGTCGTTGCCGCCATCGCCGAACTCGTGGACGCGATCCACGCGGACGGCGCCGTGGCCGGCGTGCACTGCTGCGGCAACACCGACTGGTCCATCCTCGTCGACGCCGGGGCGGACCTCCTCAACTTCGACGCCTTCGGCTACGGCGAAACGGTCGCGCTCTACGGCGGGGCCCTCGAGCGGCATTTCGGCCGCGGCGGGCTCCTGGCCTGGGGCATCGTCCCCACCTCCGCGGCCATCCGCGAACAGACCGTCGAGGGACTCGCGGCCCGCTACGAGAGCCTCGTTGACCATCTCGCCGGCGCGTGCGGCATCGACCACGCGCTCATCCTCGATCGAACGGTCATCACGCCCTCCTGCGGCACCGGCTCCATGGAGATCGCCGACGCGGAAAAGGTCCTCTCCATACTCGGCGAGCTTTCGCGCGCGTTGAAATCGGTCCACGGGGCCTGAGGACTTCCGGACTTCGGCATGGCCTATACCATCGCAATCACCGGCAAGGGCGGGACCGGGAAGACCACCATCGCGGGGCTCATCGTCACGGGCCTCGTGGAGAACGGCCGGGCGCCGGTCCTCGCCGTGGACGCCGATCCGAACTCGTGCCTGGACGGGCTGCTCGGAGTTACGGTACGATCCACGGTGGGGAGCGTGAGGGAGGAGGCGCGCGAGCGGTCGTCGTCCGGGGCGCTCGCGGGCATGGCGCGTACGGAGTGGCTGGATCTGCGGATAGCCGAGAGCCTTGTGGAGGCCGACGGCTTCGACCTCATCGCGATGGGCCGCCCCGAGGGGCCCGGCTGCTACTGCTACGCCAACAACGTGCTCCGGGACGTACTCGCGCGGCTCGCGGTGAATTACCCGTACACCGTCATCGACAACGAGGCCGGGCTTGAGAACCTCTCGCGCCGCATCGTGCAAAGTGTCGACCTGCTGGTGCTGACGGGCGACCACTCTAAGCGCGGCCTCGAGACCGTGCGGCGCCTGTACGGCCTCGCCGGGGAGATGAAAATCTCGTATAAAAAACTTGCCATAATAATAAACCGGCTGCGGAATGATGCAGCGCCACCGGATTTCGGAGCGCTGCGCGCAGCGGTTCCCGCGGACCACTTCCTGGCGCTGCCTGAGGATTCGGACATCGCCGGGCATGCGGAGCGGGGGGCCGCTATGGGGACGCTGCCGCGATCGAACCCGGTGGCCGCCATGATGGACGGATTCATCGACGTCGTTTTGAAATGACCCGTCAGAGGTGTAAGGGCGGACGGCGATTTGCGATCACATTCACGCACAGGCAATGAACCATGCAGGAAGAAAAGGCCGTTAAAGCCATAAAGACGCCCGCCGACCGGGCCTGCGACCCCGCCTCGATCGAGGCGATCGGCAAGGCCGCCCGCGACGGCGTGGGTCTCAGCTTCACGCGGATGGACGCGCAGGGCAAGGCATGCGCCTTCGGCACCTCGGGAGTCTGCTGCCGCATCTGCCACATGGGCCCGTGCCGCATCAGCGCGAAGTCGCGCTTCGGCGTGTGCGGCGCGGACGCGGACACCATCGTGGCGCGCAACTTCCTTCGCGAGGTCGCCGGCGGCGCCGCCGCGCATTCGGACCACGGGCGCCACCTCGTGCTGCTTTTAAAGAAGGTCGCGGAGGGAAACGGCGGCGGCTATACGCTGAAAGACGTGCGCGCGCTCGCGAAGGCGGCGCGCCTGTACGGTGTGGACTCCGACGGCAAAAGCGAATCCGAAATCGCGCGCGGGCTTTCGGAGGTGCTGCTTCGCGAGTTCACCGCGCAGGAGGAGACGCTCGCCACCCTGAAGCTCGCGCCGAAAAAGCGGCAGGGCCTGTGGGACAAACACGGCGCCTCGCCGGCGGGGATCGACCGCATGATCGTTGAGTCGATGCACCGCACGCACATGGGCGTGGACCACGATTATCATAGCATCCTCACGCACGCCTTCCGGACGTCGCTTTCGGACGGATGGGGCGGCTCGCGCGTGGCCGGCATCGTCTCCGACATACTCTTCGGCACGCCCTCGCCGGTGCGCTCCACGGCGAACCTGGGCGTTCTCGGGGAGCGCACGGTGAACGTGCTGGTGCACGGCCACGAGCCGGCGCTCTCGGAGATGCTCGCCGCTGCCGCGACCGACCCGGCGCTCGTCGCTCTCGCAAAAAGCACCGGTGCCGAGGGCATAACGCTCGCCGGCATCTGCTGCACCGCCAACGAGATCCTCATGCGCCACGGAATCCCCGTGGCCGGGAACTTCCTCCAGCAGGAGCTCGCCATCGTTACCGGCGCCGTCGAGATGATGATCATCGACGTGCAGTGCTGCATGCCCTCGCTCCCCGAGGTCGCCTCGGCCTACCACACCGAGATCGTCTCGACCAGCGATATCGCCAGGACCGTGGGCGCGCACCACATGGGGTTTCACGCCGACAACGCCTACGAGAGCGCGACGGCATTGCTTCGCCGCGCGATCGGGAACTATAAACGACGCGATCCCGGGAAGGTCGCCATCCCCCGCTACGAGAAGCCGCTGGTCGCCGGCTTCAGCGTGGATGCCGTTAAGTACATGCTGGGCGGGAGCTTCCGCGCCTCGTTCAGGCCTCTCAACGACGCCATCATCCAGGGCCGCATAAAGGGGATCGCGGGCGTGGTGGGCTGCAACAACCCGAAGACGAAGCTCGACTGGTACACCAACAGGCTCACCGAGGAGCTCATCAAAAACGACGTGCTGGTCCTCAAGACCGGATGCGCGGCGATCGCTTCGGCCAAGGCCGGCATGCTTACGCCGGAAACGGCGCTCGAAAAGGCCGGAGCGGGCCTTCGCGAGGTGTGCGAGGCCGTCGGCATGCCGCCGGTGCTGCACATGGGAAGCTGCGTCGACAACGCCCGGCTCCTCGAAGCGGCTACCGAGCTTGTGCTGGAAGGAGGACTCGGCGACGACCTCTCCGACGTTCCGGTCGTGGGCCTCGCGCCCGAGTGGATGAGCGAGAAGGCGGTGTCCATAGGCTGCTATTTCGTCGCCTCGGGAATCGACGTTATCCTGGGCTACCCGTTCCACGTATCGGGCTCGGAGAACGTCACGCGTTTTCTTAACGAGGAGGCGCGCGGCGTGTTCGGGGCATCGTTCCACGTACACGCCGATCCGGTCGATGCCGCGGAGGCGACGCTCGCGCTCATCAACGGGCGGCGCGACCGCCTGGGCATCAACCGTAAAACCGAGCGCAAGCTCATGGACATGAAGGACAGGAGGGAGCTCGGTGTCTAAGCTGATCTGCTCGAGCGCCATCGACGGGGCCGCGCTGTGGGTCTCCCGCGCCGAGGCGAAGCTGGACGAGGCCGTGCGCGCGAAGGGTGCGCCGCGCACTGCGGCGCGCCAAGGAGCTTCTTCCCGAACGGCCGTCGGAGAAGGTCTGGCTGCCCTACCTGGGTAACACGCTCGACGCCGGGGTCGCCGCGCTCTTCGCCTGCGAGATCATCGAGGCCTGCCGGTACATGACGGGGCCCGGGCCGGTCGAAGGAATATGGCTGGGAGCGGCGAGCGATGTCATCATGCGGGAGCGCGGGATCGAGTTTGTCGACGGCACGGCACCGGGCTTCGCCGCGGTAACCGGCGCCGCGCCGACGAACGAAATAGCGGTGAAGATCGCGCGCGAGCTGCAGGAGAAGAACCTCTATGTCTTCATGGCGGGCGCGACGGGCGGCAGGCAGTTCGCCGAACAGCTCGCCGAGGAGGGCGTACAGCTGGGCTGGGAGACGCGCCTGGTGCCCTTCGGGCGCGACGTCTCCGCGCTCATCTACGCGCTCGGATTCGCGAACCGCGCGGCGCTCTCATTCGGCGGCGTGAAACCGGGCGACTTCGAGGCCAACCTCCGCTATAACAGGAACCGCATCTTCGCCTTCGTGCTCGCCCTGGGCGAGGTCGATGACGAAAAATACGCGGCCGCCGCGGGCGCGCTCAACTACGGCTTCCCCGTTATCGCCGACACCGCAATCCCGGAAATTCTTCCCTCGGGCATCACCACCTATGAGCACGTTGTCGCGAACGTGCCGCATGATTCCATGGTGGAGCGCGCGCTCGAGGTGCGCGGCTGCAAGATCAAGGTGACCAAGGTGCCCATACCGGTCGCCTACGGCGCGGCCTTCGAGGGCGAGCGCATCCGCAAGCAGGACACCCACGCCGAGTTCGGCGGCAATATCACCACGGCCTTCGAGTTCGTCACCTCGGTGGAGATGGACGCCGTGAGCGACGGTGAGATCAAAATAATCGGAAAGGACATCGACGAGATAGAGCCGGGCTCGGCGCTCCCGCTCGCCATATGGGTCGAGGTCGCCGGGCGCAAGATGCAGCAGGACTTCGAGTCCATCCTCGAGCGCCAGATCCATCACCTGGTAAACGGCGCCGAGGGCATCTGGCACATGGGCCAGCGCGACATCGTGTGGACGCGCGTTTCGAAGAACGCCTTCGAGCGCGGCGTGCGCCTGCGCCACTACGGCGAGATCATCCACGCGAAGTTCCTTGCGAACTACCCGGCGATCGTGGACAAGGTGCGCGTAACGATCGTCACCGATGCCGCCGAGGTCGAGCGGCGCGTGGCCATCGCGCGCGCGGTGTACCAGGAGCGCAACCGAAGGCTCGAATCGATGACGGATGAGTCGGTCGACACCTTCTACTCGTGCCTGCTCTGCCAGTCCTTCGCGCCCAACCACGTGTGCGTCATCACACCCGAAAGGCTCGGCCTCTGCGGCGCCTACAACTGGCTGGACGGCAAGGCCGCCTACGAGATCGACGAGACCGGCCCGAATCAGCCCGTGCCCAAGGGAGAGTGCCTGGACCCTGTGCGGGGAATCTGGCAGGGAGTGAACGAGTACGTCTACCCGCAGTCGCACAAGACCGTGGAAAGCTTCTGCGCCTATTCCATAATGGACCGGCCCATGACCAGCTGCGGCTGCTTCGAGGTGATCCTGGCCTACGTGCCCGAGACCAACGGCGTGATGGCGGTCAACCGCGAGTACACCGGCGAGACCCCGGTGGGCATGAGCTTCTCGACGCTGGCCGGCACGGTGGGGGGCGGGATGCAGACGCCCGGCTTCATGGGCTGCGGCAAGGTATTCCTCACCTCGCGCAAGTTCCTCCTCGCCGAAGGCGGCCACCGCCGCATAACGTGGATGACGCGCGAGCTCAAGGAGATACTGGCCGAAGACCTCAATAAGCGCTTCAACGAACAGGGCGCTCCCGGCATGATGGAGATGATCGCCGACGAATCGATCGCGATCGACGCGCGCGAGGTGCGCGCATACATGGAGCGCGTCGGGCACCCGGCGCTGGCAATAGACGACATGGCCGGCCATGCCGAATCGCATGAGGGCGCGGAACACAAGCCCGCGGCCGTCGCCGGGGCGCGGAAGGAGGACCCGGAGGTCCGGCGGGAACCCGCGGCAGGGGCGGGGCCCGAACCCGTCGCGCTTACGGCCGACGCGATCGCGTCGATAAAGAATGAAATTCTCTCGAGCGTACGCGAGGAACTGCGCGCCTCCATAACGAAGGAGGTGGTCGGCGACATCATCGGTGTTCTGCAGAGTCGCTTCCTCGGCGTGGAGCCCGCGGCGCGGACGGACGCAAAGCCCGCCGTCCCGCCGGTCGAGGCGAAGAAACCGGCGCGTCCGACGCGCGAGCGCGTGCAGGCCATAACCGCGTTTCCGGTGAGAAAGGAGAAAGCGGAGATTCCGGTCACTACCGTGAAGCTCGGCGCGACGCGCGCCGAGGGCGGCACGCGCGGCATCACCCACACCATTGGCGGCGCGAACTGCATGCCCTTCCATCACTGGGAGGGGATGATGCCCGACCGGCCGCTCGTCGCCATGGAGGTCTTCGACGCGGTGAGCGAGAAGTATCCGCCGGTGCTCAGGAAGCTCTGGGGCGGCCTTCTGGAGCGGCCCGCCGAAATGGCGCGCGTGTGCGTCGAAAAATACGGTGCCGATCTCGTCTCGGTGCGCCTGGACGGCACGCATCCCGAGCGGGGAGGCCGCTCGCCGAAGGAGGCGCTCGCGCTCGTGAAAGAGGTGCTTTCGGCCGTGGAGGTTCCGCTGATCGTCACCGGCCACAGCCACTTCGAGAGCATGAACGAGGTGATGAAGGAGGTCGCGCGCGGCTGCGCGGGCGAGAACCTCCTCCTCAACTGGGTGGAGCAGGACAACTACCGCACCATCGCCGGCGCGGCCGTCGGCTACGGACACACGCTCGTGGCGCAGAGCCCCATCGACGTGAACATCGCTAAGCAGCTCACCATCCTTCTCACCGGCATGAGCGTGCCCGCCGGCCGCATCGTGATCGACCCGATGACCGGCGCGATGGGCTACGGGCTGGAGTACACCTATTCGGTGATGGAGCGCATCAGGCTCACCGCGCTCTCGGGCGACGCGATGCTGGCCTGTCCCATGATCGTCTCGCCGGGGCAGGAGTGCGCGAAGATAAAGGAATTGCGCGCGGAGGAGGCCGACTTTCCGGCCTGGGGCGATCTTGCGCGGCGCGCCGCGATGTGGGAGCTCGCCACGGCCACCTCGCTCCTCTACGCCGGGGCGGAGGTGCTCATAATGTACCATCCCGAAGCGGCGACGGCGCTCAGGCGGACGATCATCACGCTCATGGATTGAGGGGCGCGCCCCTCACGAACGCTGCATCACCTTCATGAAGCCCTCGAGCTTTCCCTTCTCCTGAAGCACCTTCACTCCGAGCTCCTGGATATTCGCCGGGACCGACGGCGCGTCGGCGCGCTCGACGAGCGCTATCGTTTTTTCCGGGCATCCCGTCACGCAGAGACCGCAGCCGATGCAGGTGTGCGGATTCACGGACGCGGTACCGGATTCCATGGAGATCGCGCCGACGGGACAGCGTTCGTCCGCGCAGATCGCGCATCCCGTGCAGCCGGCGGCGTCCACCCGCGCCTCGAAGCGGCTTCTGGCGAAGGCGTGAGGATGCTTGAGCTGCGTCATTCCGCGGAGCACCGTACAGCAGCAGGAACAGCAGTTGCAGACGACCGCGGCCCGGTCGGCGCTGTTGTTGCTGGTGTGCACCAGGCCGTCCCTCTCGGCTCGCTCGAGCACCGACAACCCCTCGTCGACGCCGATGTGCCGGGCATAGCCGCGCTCGACCAGGAACTCCGCGGCGCCGTCAAAGATAAGACAGACCTCCTTCTCATGATCGCATTTTCCGACGCTCACGCGGCAGGCGCACCTGGTGACGGCCAGATATCTCGAATTTTTAATCAGGGAGGATATTTCCTCGTACGGATGCACGCGGTTTTCAGGCTCGAGCGATTCGCCCACCGGTACGACGCGGATGAGCGGTGTCGGGTTGCCGCTGAAGGCCTTGCCGAGCGCCTCGCCATGGTATTCCTCCCAGAGCCTGGCCAGCCTTTCGTGCATCGGCGTTCCGCCGCCCTTCATGAAAGGAAACTCGAAGAGGCCGGGGATGGTGGGCACCAGCCCGTAGGTTTTCCTGCCGTCCTTCCCGGTTTTCGCGAAAATAATTGCCTTGTCGGCCATCGCCTCGAGGCGTCGGCCGGTTTCGTCCTCCGCGAGGCCCGCCGCGCGGGCGATGGATTCGACCGGGAGCGCCCGGAAGCTCATAGCCAGCGCCACATCGACCTCATCGGGGGTGAATAGCAGCCGGAGTATCTCGTCGAACGCCTTCGACTTCGGCGCGCCGGCCGGATTGGTGTCGAGCATCTCGCGCAGCTGTTCGTAACGGTCCATGGATGGCCTCCCGGGTGT
>JALOTJ010000123.1 GCA_025457965.1 Spirochaetota bacterium
AATTCGCCTCCGTCGTGGAAACGGGTCGAGGCGTTGACAAAAACAGCCGCCGAATCGACCTGGGAAAGGAACCTCTCGGCCGCGGCATAGTCGCCAGTTACGATCGCCTCGGAGTGTCCCGATCCGTATCGCTCGATATGGGTGATCGCCTCGTCCATCCCGCCGAGGACCTTTACCGCCAGCACCAGATCGAGGTACTCGGCGTACCAGTCTTCCTCCGTCGCGGCTTTCACCTTCTCCGGCAGGATGGCCGCGCTTTCGGAGCAACCCCTCAGCTCCACGCCGCGCGTCGCGAGCGCCTCGAGTAGCTCCCTGGTGTGCGGGTATTCCCTGTGGACAAGGAGCGTCTCCATGGCGTTGCAAACGCCCGGGCGCTGGACCTTTGCGTTGATACAAATATCTATCGCCATCCTCCCGTCCGCACTTTTATCAACGTAGGTGTGGCACACCCCTTTGTCGTGTTTTAAGACCGGAATGGTCGAATCCCTGACCACGGCCTGTATGAGCGACTCACCTCCGCGCGGTATGACTATATCGATATAGCTGTTCATCTTCAATAGAACCGGCACCAGCTCGCGATCAATTTTATCGATGAGTGTAACGGCGGCCCTCGGGAGGCCGATCTCGTCGAGCGCTCCGGCGGTTACGCGATGGAGGGCTATATTGGAATGTATCGATTCCTTTCCTCCCCGCAGCACGCAGGCGTTGCCGGATTTAACACACAGGGCCGCGATATCGGTCGTAACATTCGGTCGTGATTCGAAGATGACACAGACCACGCCAATCGGCACGCGCATCTGCCCCACCCGAATGCCGGACGGCATGGTGCGCATGTTCTCGATCCTGCCAATGGGGTCCTCGAGCATCGCAATTTCCTCTATCGATCGCGCCATGGCTTCGATCCGGTCATGATCGAGGACAAGGCGATCTCTGAAGGCACTGTTCTGCCCCGAGCGCTCGGCTTCGGCTATGTCCCAGGCATTTTCCGCGAGGATGAAATCCTTCTCGGCACGAAGGCGGCTCGCCATCGAACGCAGCGCCTCATTTCTCGAGTTTGAAGAAAGCCGCGCGATGGAACGTGATGCCTCCTTTGCGGCGCCGCACAATCCCTCTATATACTGCTTCCCGTCCATCGCTGTAGTCACTCCGCCTTCATAATTGCTTTTATCTGACTTTGTCCTTGCCCTAAAAGTCAAGTATATTTGGTCGGCCCGCGTTCACGGCCGCCGTTGCCGCAGGGCGCCTTTGCCCAGGTTCTCCATGAAATCGCGATAACTCACCTGGTCGAGCCGCTTAATGCTTCTCAGTATCTCTTCCCGGATCCCGGGAGGAGCGCTCTCGTAGAGTCCGGCGCACGCATCAACCGCCGGGCGCACGTCCCTCGAAAACCCCATCAGCCAGACGATCGTGCGTCTGGTAACGATGGAGCGCTCCATCCCGTAACGCTCCTTGAGGAAATCGATATCGATGGAGTCCCCCTCCAGAAGCGCGTAGTATCCGGCTAGCCGTTGCAGCTCGTCCGCGCTACCCAACATGGCCGCGGTCGTTAAATGCTGAAATGAAGGCCGGTACAACAACGGCACCAGCCTCCCCCCACCTGTCAGAAAATCTTTCATAAGCGCCCGACCGCCCACCAGTCCCAGACCAAAACCCGACGCTCCGATCACGACGACACACGCCAGTGAAATGACGGCTTTTGCATGTCGGGTCCGGGCCGTGAGGCGTTGAATAATGGAATTGATATCGAAGGTCTTTTCTAGCATGTTCCTGTCGCGGAGGCGATAATCCTCCAACCTTGAGTGTCCGCCGCATCCGGGACTTGGCAAGCAAATTTTTGGAAAAGACAGCCAGTACCGGTCCGGCCGCGTCCATTTTTCTTGACAAATAACCTCGCGTACCTTAGGAAAAGCCAATTGTACAGGGCGCACCGCTCCGCCGGCAGGTGCCCGACCGCTCGTACCTGATTTTTCCCGATAGCACAGCGGACCACGAGGAAGCCATGGAATTCGAACCGGTAATCGGCCTGGAAGTTCACGTTCAGCTCAACACCCGTTCCAAGATATTCTGCGGGTGTTCGACCACCTACAAGGCCGAACCGAACTCGCAGACCTGTCCCGTATGCCTGGGCCTGCCCGGCGTACTTCCGGTTCTCAACGAGGAGGCCCTGCGCAAGGCAATCATGGCGGGTCTGGCCCTCAACGCCACCGTCGCCGAGTACAGCAAGTTTGACAGGAAAAACTATTTTTATCCCGACCTCCCCAAGGCATACCAGATTTCGCAGTACGACAGGCCCATCTGTTCCGGGGGCTTCGTCGAGGTTACGACGTCCACCGGGACAAAAAAGATCGGGATTACCCGCCTGCACCTGGAAGAGGACGCCGGTAAATCCATCCATTCCGACGAGCCCGGCAACAGGGTCTCCTATCTCAACTTCAACCGCACCGGAGTACCGCTCGCGGAGATCGTTTCCGAACCGGACATCCGCTCGGCCGAAGAGGCCTATGAATATCTCCAGAACCTCAAGACGATAATAAAATACCTGGACGTTTCCGACTGCAATATGGAGGAAGGGAGTCTTCGCTGCGACGTCAATATCTCGCTGCGGGAAAAGGGCGTTGATAAGTTCGGCGAGAAAGTGGAGGTTAAAAACCTTAATTCATTCAAGGCGGTAAAAACCGCCATCGAGTACGAGATGCGCCGCCAGGCGGAAATACTTGAGGACGGAGGCGGTATCATTCAGGAAACTCGCCTATGGGACGCCGACCGGGGCCTGAGCTTCAGCATGCGCTCCAAGGAAGAGGCGCACGACTACCGCTATTTCCCGGACCCCGACCTGCCTCCCATCAAGCCGGATCCCGCATACATTGCGCGGATCCGCGAATCAATTCCCGAGCTCCCCGATAGCAGAAAAGAACGGTTCGTGGCGGAATACGGCCTCTCTCCGTACGACGCGGGCGTCCTCACATCGGCGCGACCGCTGGCGGAGTATTTCGAATCCACGGTGAAGAACGGCGCGATCCCCAAGAAGGCCTCCAACTGGATCCAGAGTGAATTGCTCGCAAGAATCGACACACCCGAAAATATCGGTTCCTTTGTCGTTACACCGGCAATGCTCGCAGGACTGCTCGGCCTCATCGAAAACAATACGATCAGCGGCAAGATAGCCAAGTCGGTTTTTGAAGAGATGACGGAAACCGGCGCCGACCCTGAAACAATAGTCCGCGAAAAAGGCCTCACGCAGGTAACCGACACCACCGCCATCGATTCAATAATCGACCGGGTGATCGCCGACAATCCGGAATCCGTCGCAGACTTCAAAAGCGGCAAGGAACGGGCGCTGAAATTCCTTATGGGACAGGCGATGAAGGAATCCAAAGGCAAAGCCAATCCGCAGATCGTCAATGAATTGCTGTTAAAAAAACTGAAATAACAACCAAAAGGAGCCATCAATGGACGCGCTCGTCACCTCGAAAATTCCCGGTGTAAGAAAACTTTTCAGCGGCAAGGTCCGGGACGTCTACAGCGCCGACAAGGAACACCTCATAATCATATCTACTGACCGTATTTCAGCGTTCGACCATGTCTTTCCCAACGGCATTCCGGGAAAAGGGGTCATCCTCAACGGGATATCGAACCGGTGGTTTTCCTCGATTAAATTCATTAAAAACCACATAGTCGAGACCGACTACAGGAATTTCCCCGCTCCGTTCTGCAACCACCCCGAACAGGTGGCCGATCGGGCCGTACTTGTAAGAAAGGCCCAGAGGATCGATTTTGAATGCGTTGCCCGGGGATATCTTATCGGTAGCGGCTGGAAGGACTACCTGGACACCGGGGAGGTCTGCGGAATCAGGCTTCCCGCCGGCCTTTCATTGTCCCAGGAGCTTCCCGCTCCGCTTTTTACGCCGGCGACCAAGGCTAAAAGCGGTCACGACGTGAACATATCGATCGAAGTGATGCGTAAAAAGCTCGGGACCGATGTCGCCGACCGGCTCGGCGAACTGACGCTCCAGATCTACGAATACGCGCGCGAGAAGCTCAAAAAATCCGGCATACTCCTCGCGGATACCAAGTTCGAATTCGGTTATATCGGGAATGAAATCGTACTTATAGACGAGATATTGACACCAGACAGCTCTCGCTTCTGGGACGCCGGCGAGTACGCGGTCGGGTCGTCGCCCGTCAGCTTCGACAAGCAGTTTCTCCGTGACTATCTCGAAACGACTCCATGGGACAAAAACTCTCCGCCGCCCCCCCTGCCGGAGGAGATCATCGAAAAGACCAGGGCAAAATACGAAGAGATCCGGCAGAGGATTTTCACAGCCCAATAAAGTGTTGATAAATCGGAACCAATATGCCGATACTGTAATGGACTGTTGCGCCGTGATCATCAATCGGGAGGATACATGGCCTTGCCTCAGAAGAACCCGTACGACCAGTACAAGCGCACCGAGATCAATACCGCCAACCAGGGTAAGCTTATCGTCATGCTTTACGACGGAGCGATCAAGTTTCTCAATATCGCCATGGAGAACATGGAACCCCGCACGTACGACGTCGTCAACACCAACATCATCAAGGCGCAGGACATTATCACCGAGCTGCTTCTTTCTCTCAACGTTTCCGAGGGCGGCGAGATTTCCAAAAGCCTGATGAGCCTGTACCTCTACTTTAAAAAAAGACTGCTCGAGGCCAACGTCCAGAAAGACGCCGAAATACTTAAGGAGGTCCTTCTGCACCTGCGGGAGCTCCGCGCGGCCTGGGACAAGATATCGGCCAAGGAAGCCCGCGCCGACGCACAGCCCGGCCTTCACCCGAAAGGCAGCTTCAGCATTGAGGGCTGACCTCGAAGAGCTTCTCGATTCACTTATACTTCTCCATCAGTGGAAGCGTGCACTCCTGGAAGGGTTCGCCCGTTCCCTTGTCGACAAGCGTTACTATCTGAAAACCGGCGACATCGATCGTTTGGCCGAGGCGGTCGCGGACGACAACGCCCTCTTCGAGCTCATCGATACGATCGATTACGAAATCGGCTCCGCCAGGGACCGCATGATTGCGCTGACCGGAATGGGAAGCGGCGGGATCGAGGAGCTGCTGAATACCTCCGCCGGGCCTAAGGCTGCCGTGCTGTTTGAAATACGTGCCGCCGTAGGGATTGTTCTGAGAAACGCTTCCATCGAGCACGACGAGCTGATAAGGGGGATGGAAAAAGTTTCCCTGAAGATCATGTCGGATGCGGATGCGCTTTCAGCACACCTCCGGCTGGATTTTTTCGACCGGTAGCACCGCTCCGTTTTACAAATCCTCTGTCTTCTTCTTCCTGGTGATCTCCTCTCGAATCCGGACCATCTTTTCATAATCGAACGAATACTTCTTCTTCTTATAAATCTCGTTGAATCGCTTTACGTACCGTTTGGAATCGAAATACTTTTTAATGCGCTTCGACACCGGAAAGATTTGCTCGGAGGGGTCGTACACCTGCGGCTGGCCGGTTACGGTATCGATGATGGTACCGGTTATCATTCCCCACGATATGTCCCCGAGGGAACGGCCTTTCGCATCGCGCAGTATGGCCCGCAGAACGCCTTCGTGTGCGGGATTGAAAAATTTGAAGTTTTTTGAGTACATAACCGCCCCGTGCATATGTTCGGGCACATCCATAAAGCCGTCCTTTATCACTCCCTCCGCCACAATATACATCATCTTCATGAGGTACTGCAGGCATCCGAGTCCCGGTTTTGACTGTCCCGGAAGCTGTGGCCGGTCGCTGCTGAATGTGGCCCGCGGATCCTGTATCGAAAGCCATTCTATAACGATCATGTCGAGCGTAACCAGGTTCTGACCTTCCTCGAAGAAGCTCTTGTCGGGCACGAAACGTGAATCCGAAAGCCGAACGTCTATTAAAAGGTTTTCCGCGGCCTTCTTCTCAAAGTACACACGAAGATAATGTATGAGTGTCTCGTCCTGGTCGATATCGATTACCAGATCGTTAAATCCGCGTGTTTTGAGATGAGCTAGCAGTCCGGCCTCCTTCATTATATCCAGAAGCTGCGCCTCGTTATACATGTTCAGATAAAGGCGATCTTTTCTCGGCATGCGCGCAAAATAGCCAAAGCTTTCATCTATGTCCATCGACGTCATATCATCTTTAAGAACGTCTTTGATGTCGATGGGTTGAAAATACTTTAAAAGCGAATTTTTCGGATTCTTTTTCAGAATACCCTCCCGTCTTAAACAGTTTAGGCCGACCAGCGGTCGGAGTTATATACCATTTTAACCTGCTTCAGGAAATGGTCGATATCACCCGGGTTTATATTCGGTACGACCATCATGCGGACAAACTTATCATACTGCTTGACCTGAAGCAACGATCTTTTATAGGAATCGGATATGGTTTCCCCAATGATGATGAGCCGCGCGTTCGTACCCCTGTAAACATCCAGCAGGTTGTCCGGGTCGTTCACCGATATCGTGTCCTCAGCCGGTATAAAATCAGG
>JALOTJ010000047.1 GCA_025457965.1 Spirochaetota bacterium
CCGTAGCATGTTAAGAATATACTAAAATACTATATTTCTGTCAAGTTTTTATTTCATTTATTGCAGATATTCCTCCCGTGCACTGGGAACGGGAGGAATATCCGAGGGATTGCCGGGTTCTGGCGGAAACCTGGTCCGGCTAAAACACGATCGCCACCACGTCGTCGAAATAATTGACGAAGCGCGCGTCCAGCCCGGCCTTTACGTGCCCGGGGAGCTCGTCGAAGTCCTTTTTGTTCTCGAGCGGAAAGATGATCGTCTTCACCCGGGCCCGCTTGGCGGCAAGGGTCTTTTCCTTCAATCCGCCTATCGGCAGCACCTTTCCGGTGATCGTGAGCTCGCCGGTCATGGCGACGCGCTTTTTAACCGGTTTATTCCGGGCAAGCGAATACAGCGCCGTCGCCATCGTGATACCGGCCGACGGCCCGTCCTTCGGTGTGGCCCCCGCCGGCACATGCAGGTGGATGACGTGGTTTTCGAAATAATCCCCGGCGATGCCGTAGTCCTTCACGCGGGAATTGACGTAGGTATAGGCGATCTCCGTGGATTCCTTCATGACGTTGCCGAGCTGCCCGGTCTGTTTGTAGCCCTTGGTCTTCGAGGGAACGGCCGTGGCCTCTACGTACAGCGTGGCGCCGCCCATGGCCGTCCACGCCAGCCCCATCACCACTCCGGGTATATGGTGGTCATAGAGCGAGTCGTCGGTGAATACGGGTTTGCCCAGAAAGTCCTCGATGTTATCGTGCGTGATGTGGATCTTGCCCTCGGCCCCCTCGGCGTAGCGCCGGGTGCATTTGCGCATGATCTTCTTTATGCTGTTCTCCAGGCTTCTCACGCCCGCCTCGCGCGCGTAGCCGTCGATGACTTTTCGGAGCGCTTTCGAGTCAATCGAGACCATGCTGTTCTTCAGGCCGTGTTCCTTCAACTGCTTGGGCACCAGGTAGCGCTTCGCGATCTCGAGCTTTTCCTCCATAATGTAACCGGAGAGCTTCATGAGTTCCATGCGGTCCAGCAGCGGCGGCGGGATGGTGTCGAGCTGGTTGGCGGTCGCGATAAACAGGATGTTCGAAAGGTCGACGCGCACGTCCAGATAGTGGTCCAAAAACTGCGAGTTCTGCTCCGGGTCAAGCACCTCCAGCAGCGCCGACGCGGGATCGCCCTGGAAGCTTGCGCCGATTTTATCGATCTCGTCGAGCATGATGACAGGATTGGCCGTGCCGACCAGTTTCAGGCTCTGGATGATTTTTCCCGGCATCGCGCCGATATACGTGCGCCGGTGGCCCTTGATCTCGGCCTCGTCGCGCATGCCGCCGAGTGAAAACCGGTAGAACTTGCGCCCCAGCGCCTCGGCGACCGATTTGCCTATGGAGGTCTTCCCCACGCCCGGAGGCCCCACGAAGCAGATTATGGACCCGGCGATGTTGCCCTTCATCCTGCCCTTGCTTATGAATTCCAGGATGCGGTCCTTTATGTCCTCAAGGCCGTAATGGTCCCTGTCCAGCACCTTCCGCGCCTTGGCGATGTCGTAGTTGTCCTCGGAATATACGCCCCACGGCAGGGACGTGAGCCACTCCATGTAGTTGCGGCTTACGCCGTACTCCGCGGAATGGGGCTCGAGCACCCGCAGTTTCTCGAGCTCCTCGTCGAAACGCTTGCGCGCCTCCTCGGTGAGCGTGAGGTTCCTCACCCGCTCCTCGAACTTCTCGAGCTCCGAGGTCTTCTCGTCCTTCTCGAGCCCCAGCTCCTTCTTGATCTCCTTGAGCTGCTCGCGCAAAAAGAACTCCTTCTGGTTGCGCTGGATCCTTTCCTCGATCTGCTGCTGGATCTTGCGCTGGATCTTGTTGAGCTCGAGCTCCTTCTTCAGAAGAAGCAGTACTTTCTCCACGCGCTTCTTGACGTTGAAGGTTTCCAGAATCTCCTGGACCTCGGCCGACTCCGAGGAGGTCATGGAGGCCACGAAATCGGCGAGCTTGCCGGGATCCTCTATGGTGAAGCGGTTCAGAAAGAGCTTCAGCTCCTCCTGGAAGAGCGAGTTGGATTTAATGAGCTCCTTCACCGAGGAGATGATCGCCATTGAGTAGGCCTTCATGTCCTCGGTCGGCGGCGAATCCTCCTCGTAATTGTGGTGTACCCTCCAGCGCGTAACCGGTTCGTCGGTGAGCGCCTGGGCAAGCGTAAAGCGCTTTATGGCGGTGATCATCACCTGGATGGTCTTCTCGTCCATCGGGGTGACCTTGACGATCTTGATCGAGGTGCCCACCGCGTACAGGTCGTCGGACGACATGGGGCCGTCGTGCTGGTTGCGGATAAGCACCGCGCCGCCTACCTTGCTCTCGCTCTCGATTATCTCCCTGGCGCTGGCCAGCATGCGGTCCCCGCTCAGTACCATGGGGATCATCATTCCCGGGAAAAGCGGCCGGTGCGAAACCGGTATGATCGGAAGCACGTCGGGCAGCACCTCCGTCGGTATGATAAGATGGGTGTTCGTGCCGTTGCTTTCGGCGTTTTCCTTGTCGCTCATCGTAAAGCCTTCCTTGTAATGCAAACAGTATTTTCAGAAAACGGCCCCGAACTTGACGGGCCGGGGCACCGTCCCGTCCGGTGAAGGGACGGGAGGATATATAACCGGTATGATGCAATTCTATACAAACGGTTTCAATATTTCAAAGGTTTTTCACCGTGCCGGCGCGGTTTTTGGCGTGCCGCGCCTCATTTGTTACTTGACGGGACCGCCGTTTCGTGCGGTGCTATGGGTAATCGGCGTGCGGTGCGCGTACCGCGGGCGAAAATCCCGTACTGAAAGGAGAACTGTCGTGAAACGAATCCTTGTGGCGTTATGCGGCGTGTTTCTGTCGACCTCGCTTGCGAGCGCGGCCGTATACCTGGACGGTATGGCCGCCTACACCGACGCGGGCGACGCCGAAACCATGATCGGCTTCGGCGCGGGCGTCGGTTTTCAGGCGAGCGACAACATCAATATCTTCATCAGGGGCCTCAAACATTCAAAGACCGAGGACGCCGATACGGCCGACGAGACCGAATACGGGCACGACATGATACTGGGCGTTTTCGAGTACGCGTACACCTTCCCGACGGTCCCCTTCAGGTGGATCACCTCGGCGGGGCTGGGCATGTCAAAAACCGGGGTGGAACAGAAAAGCACCCTGACCGAGCTTGACGAAACGGGCATAGCCTTCGGTATATGGACCGGATTTCTCTGGATGGCGACACAGCACATCAGCCCGTATATCCAGGCGGGATATCATCATTCGATGTACGTAAAGGACTTCGAGGGCGAGAACATCGGCGGTTACCAGGTGCTTTTCGGCGTGCGCTTTACCCTGTTCGACCGCAACCGTTCGATCGATTCGGATTATTGAGGCACGGCCTCACCTTACGGGTGCGGGGCCGGTATCCGTTCCCATGGAGTCGGCGATCTTTTGCCCGATCGCGGCGACCGGATCGTCGAAGCGGGAATCGGGTGCGATGTTCGAGCGCATCCACATGAGGTTCCTGTCCTTCATGTCGATGGCGCGAAGCCACGATGTCCTTCGATCTTCGCTGAATCCGACGATCAGCAGTACGTCGACCGAGTCCCTGAATCCTTTCGAAAACCGCTCGAGCGTCTTGTCCTTGGTCTCCACGTAACCGCTGTCGTACAGCCTGAAGAACCGCCCCGTTTCGTCGACCTGCCGGTTGAAACCAGCGTTATTCCACGGACCGTGAAAGAAGTGCGCCTCCGGCGCATCGTCCGGCGCCGCGAAGGAACCCGTTCTGGTGCTGATATATCTCAGGTTCGAAAACCGCGAACCGTCATCGATCTCGCCGATGTCGTTGTTCTGGGCGCACAGAACTGGAAAGCCCTTTTCGAGGAACGGCAGATACAGCCGGTTGAGCTCTTTGCCCGAAAGGTTTGAAATCAATGCCACGCGCGTACCGGCGGGGATGGCCCTGGTTTTATACAGGCCGTCCTGGCGCAGATACGTCGCCACGACGGCGGAGATCCGTTCCACCAGGCGGAAAATCTCGGTCTCCATCTTGCCGGTGTTGACGAAACTGAAGACCTCGCGCGTCTTCCTCTCGCAGATATGGAGCCGTATCTCGATGCGGTTGCCCGGCAGAGGCAGGAAATCGCCGGAGATGAAAAAGTCCGCGCCCGCGCCATCGGCGATTTTCGGCAGTTCCCGGGGCGTGTAGCTTTTTTTTAACGCAAGGCCCCGCTTTTTAAGGCGCTCGTCCACGATGCCGGGTTTGAGCACCACGATATCGTGGAGCGAAGAGATGGACGACGCGAACGAGTTGGGAAAGATGGTCTCAAGGTAGTCGTAGTTGCCGTTTCCGGAACGGTTGTGCAGGTAACCGAAGGCCGCGTCGGCACGCGCCGTGCCGGGCGAACCAAGGAGCGAGGCGAGGACCAGCGCCGTGATGAACAGTGCCGCCGGCTTCACGGTCCTACATGCCCGCGAGGCTGTCGATAAAGTGGTCGACGATCGACTCCAGGTTGTCGCGGTAGCGGGTAGGGTAGTTTTCGACCCATACCAGCTCGTAGCTGGCGAGGTCGATCGCGCGGCCCCAGCTGACGCGCTCCCAGTCGTTGAGCTCGAGGAGTATGAGATAACGCACGTTGTGTTTGTCCTTCATCTCGCCCAGGGTCTCCGCTTTCTGCATTTCGTAATTATAAATGGAAAGCTTGTAGAGGTTGTCGTGCGCCTTCTGCGCGTTGATGAGCAGGTCGTCCTTGCCGAGCGGGGATTTCCGCGCGAGTTTTTTGAAATCACGGATATCAAACACGTCCTTCATGGTGTAGAGGTCCGAGGCGTTAAAGGCCTTGACCCGGTAGTCCTTGGCCATGAATTTGGCAAGCACCACGTTCTGGATGTTGGTGGGGCAGTCGATTATGATCACCACGTTCGAACCCGGGGCGACCTTCTGCTTTGAAAATTTAACCGATTTCTTTTGCGCGCACGCCACCGCCGCCGTCAGGAGCGCAAGCGCGCATATCGTGAGGATTCTCGCCCTTCTATTCAGCATGATCGCACCCCGATCCATGAAATTCGCGCCCGCGCGAGGGGCGCACATCCTCACGCAGGATGGGTCGTTTATTCAGGAATGTCAACGATAAAATGGGATGAATAAACGGCGCACCGGCGCGCGGATTACCGCGTAACGGTGCGCCGCGGGGAGGGGGCGACCTACTTCCCGGCCGGTGCTTCGGTCTTCTTCTCGGCCTTGTGCTGTTCTTTCTTCAAAAATTCGGTGTTTTTCTTGATCCCCTTTTCGTCGCGGAGCGCCTCGACCATGTCGCGGATCTTTATCTGGAGCTTCTGCTGCTGCAGCTGCTGCTTGATGTACATCTCGGCCTGGTCGGCCGGCACGCCCTTGAAGCGGGCGCCCTGCTGGCGGTAGATGTTCTCGACTTCTTCGGCCGTGGGCTCTATCTCGTTCTTGAACTTCTCCCGAACGTAGAAACCGACAACAACGGCCTCTTCGGCCATCTGCATGAGCGCCTCGACCTCGTCGTCCTTGCCGGTGCCGTCACTCATGGCCTTTTTATAGACAAGGCGCTGGCGGATGAGCTGCTCTAAAAATTCCTGCTTGTTGAGGGTCGGGTTCTTGGCGACCTGCGCCGGGTCCGCGGCGAGCTCGTCGATCTTTTCCTTCGGAAGATTGTACAGCGACTTCTGCTGGGCGTAATAGAACGTATTGAGTTCGTCGATGGTTATGGTGTCGCTGTCGATCTTGGCGACCCATTCGCCGCCGTATTTACTGCACGAGCCGAGCAGCGAAACGATCGCGAATAGGCACACTGATGTTGATACGATAATCCTGCTTTTCATTGAAGAGGTCCTTTATGCATTTATATGAAGTTTGCGCGCGTGAAACGGCCGGAAAAGCGATATCCTCCCGGACAGGGAAGAACGCTATGGACTCAGGATATTTGTTGCAACCATTTTTTTAACTCCAGGAGCTTTTTTTCGTCCCCCCTCTCGGCCGGTTTAAAGAGCACCATCTCGCTGTCCGACGGGTCGAGCGAAATGCGTCGGTCCTTTTTAATGAGCGCCACGATCTTCTTCGGGTCTACCCTGGAATTCCCGGAAATGCGTATGCGCACGCCCCGCGAGTCTTCCAGTATCTCGTCGATCTCGAGGGCCGAGGCGAGCGCCCGTATCTTCTCAAGCGCCACGAGCACGCGCACCTCGGCCGGCGGCTCGCCGAAACGGTCCGTCATCTCCTTCTCGATCTCCTCGACCTCGCTCACCAGCTCGCACGATTCCAGGCGCTTGTAGAACTCTATCTTCTGCCGCTCGTCGGCCATGTAGTTTTCGGGGATGAAAAAGTTCGTCTTTAAGAATACCGGCGTGCGGAAGGAGCGGGCGGGGCGCTCGCCCTTGAGCCTGCGCACCGCGTCCTCAAGCATCTGGCAGTAGAGGTCAAAACCGACCTCCATTATGCTTCCCGACTGCTCGTGCCCCAGGATGTTGCCCGAGCCCCGTATCTCCATGTCCTTCATCGCGATCTTGAAGCCGCTGCCGATGTCCGAGTACTCGGCGATCACCGATAGGCGTTTCTGCGCGGTCTCCGAGAGCGCCGTGTGACGCGGGTACATGAGGTACGCGTAGGCGCGCGCGGCCGATCGCCCCACGCGGCCCTTCATCTGGTAGAGCTGGGAGAGCCCGAAGGTGTCGGACCTGTTGATGATGATCGTGTTGACGTTGGGCATGTCCAGCCCCGACTCGATGATCGAGGTGCTCACCAGCACGTCGTACTCGCGGCCCAGGAAGGCGATCATCACCTCCTCCAGTTCGTGCTCGTGCATCTGCCCGTGCGCCACGCAAAATCCCGCCTCGGGGACCAGCTCGTTCAGCATCTTCGCCTGCGCGTCGATTGACTGCACGCGGTTGTGCACGTAGAAGACCTGTCCGCCGCGCTCGATCTCCTTCAGGATGGCATTGCGGACGATGTCGGCGTTTTCCTCTATTACATAGGTCTCGATGGCCTGCCGGTTCTCTGGAGGCGTGGCGATGATGGAAAGGTCGCGGATGCCCGAGAGCGACATGTGGAGGGTGCGCGGTATCGGGGTGGCCGAGAGGGTGAGCACGTCCACCAGTGTGCGCAGTTTCTTGAGCTGCTCCTTGGCTCGCACGCCGAAGCGCTGCTCCTCGTCGATGATGAGCAGCCCCAGGTTTTTGATGACGATGTCCTTCGAGAGCAGCGCGTGCGTGCCGATGACGATGTCGAGCCTGCCCCCGGCCAGGTTCATCTTCGTGCGCGCCAGCTCCGAGGAGCTGCGAAAGCGCGACATCATGTCGACGCTCACCGGGTAGTCGGCGAAGCGCTTCTTGAACGTGGAAAAGTGCTGCATGGCGAGCACGGTGGTTGGCACCAGGATGGCCACCTGCTTCCCCGCCATGACCGCCTTGAAGGCGGCGCGGATCGCCACCTCGGTCTTGCCGAAACCGACGTCGCCGCACACCAGGCGGTCCATCGGCTCGGCCTTCTCCATGTCGTCCTTGATGTCCTCCACCGAGGTGATCTGGTCGGGCGTCTCCTCGTACTCGAACTTCGACTCGAACTCCTCCTGCCACACCGTGTCGGGCGGAAACTGGTAGCCCTTCATGGCCCTGCGTTTCGAATAGATCTGTATGAGCTCCCCGGCGATCTCCTCCACCGAGCGCTGCACCCGGTCCTTGATCCGGTTCCACGCCGACTTCTTCCCCAGCGCGTCGATGCGCGGCGCGCGCCCGTCCATGCCAATGTACTTCTGCACCATCGTGATCTGGTCCAGCGACACGTAGAGCCTGTCGGCCCCCTCGTACTCGATGAGCAGGAAGTCGCGCTCCACGCCGCCGGCGGCCATGCGCTCGATACCCTTGAAGATGCCGATGCCGTGGTTGATGTGCACCACGTAGTCGTCCTGTTCGAGCTCGAGGAAGGACTCTATGGGCCGAGAGGATTTGCGCTTGAACTGCTTCTTCTTGCGGTACGATTTTCCGAAGATGTCGTGATCGGTGAGGAGGAGCGTCTTGATCGCGGCGAGCTCAACGCCCTCGCGCAGCGGCGCGAGCACTATGGAAAGCGGCGCGTCGGGGTCGAGATCCTCGAAGCCGTCGTCGGGGCCCAGTTCCCCGAAGAGGTCAAAGAGGCGGCGCGCCTGACCCTCGAAGGCGGTGCAGATGACGGCGCGCCAGCCGTCGGCCAAACGGTCGGAAAGCTCCTCGCGCACCTGTTTTATCTTGCCATGGTAGTTCGGGATGCCCCGCATGCGCCAGTTCAGCGCGTTGGACGAAACCGTGAACACCTGGAGCTCCGTCGCCTCGCCGCGCGCCTCGTCGAACGAGGAGTCGGCCAGAAGCCTCTCGGGCGGCAGGCAGAACACGGAGGACGACTTGCGCTGATACAGTTCGCCGAAGACTTTTAAAAGCCGGTCGCGCTGCGCGATGAGCTCGATGGTCTCCAGGAAAAATATCCTCCGCCCCGCGCCGAGGTAGGACAGCGGACTTACCCCGGGCACCACCAGCGGAAAGACGTCCTCGATCCCGGGAAGCGCCGAGCCCACATCGTCGGCGCCCAGGTAGGGGCCGGGAACGTCGCGCCCGGAGCGATCGCGCGCCACCGCCGCGCGTAAGGCCGCACGCTCCGAGGCCCCGAGCACCAGTTCCCTGCGCGGATACACGGTGACCGAGTCGTGTTTCGAAAAGGATATCTGGCTCTCCACGTCGAATTCGCGGATCGTCTCCAGCGTGTCGCCGAAGAAATCCAGCCGCATGGGATTGTCGCCCGTGGGCAGGAACACATCGATGATGCCGCCCTTGATGGAGAACTGGCCGAACGACTCCACGCGGTACTCGCGCGTGTAGCCGTAGTCCACCAGCGCCGCGGCAATGTCGTCGAAGGGGTACTCCTCGCCGGCTGCGAGCGTTATCCCTTTTTTTAACAGAAACTCGCGCGGGGGGACGCTGCGCATGAGCGATTCCACGGAGGCCACCACGACGCAGGGCCCGCCGCCGGCCATTTTATAGAGCGTCGTAACGCGGTCGCGCAGCACCTTTTCCGGCGGCGAGACGAATTCGTAGGGAAGGGTTTCGTACGGGGCGAGCGTGTAGACGTTCCGGGGATCGGTGAAGCACGAGAGGTCCAGGGCGAACTCCTGCATCACCTGCGCGTTCTTGGTGACGACCAGGGTCTGTGCGGGGTCCGCGTTAAAGATGGAAGCCACGATGAACGGAAACGACGAGGGCGCGATGCCCTCTATCGAGAGCTTATCCCCGCGCCGCGCGCGATAGTCGGCGAATTCGCCTGAGCCCGTAAATGTTCGTGTTATCGGTTCGAGTAGCATCGCGGTATACCGGTCGACAGGGCGCCGGCGGGCGCTAGTAGCGGAATTCGATCTCCGACATAACGGTGTCGTCCAGCACGCCGCCCTTGAGCGACGCGTTTTTGCCAAGGTCCATAATCCGGGCCAGCTTCCGCTTTGTCGAAATATAGCGGCAGCCGTAGTAGGCCGAGGCGGTGATTCCCGTCGCGGAGGAGGTGAAAGCCAGCACGTAGATGATGGTGCTCACCGCGCCCAGGTCGATCACCGAGTAGAAGAGGAGGCCTATGCCGAACGACATCACCGCGCCCCCCGCGAAGAAGAGGCTGTTGTAGCCGTTCTGCAGCCGGTTGTTGCGGTCCGTGTGGAGCCACGGTATGAGATAGCCGGGCGGCAACTCGTCCAGTTCGGTCTTTTCGGCGGAGAGCTCGAATTCGCGTTGTATCGGGTAGCGCGCGTAATGATAATGGCGCGTGGTGAGCGACGAGGCGCGGCTCATGCGCTCGATCGTGTACTCGTAGCGCCCTTCCGCGAGCGCCGTGGGAAGCCGGAACGCGTAGTACTGGCGATAATACATTTCCGGGTTCATAACGAGGACAACGGGTGCGGCGTCGGTCCGGCCGCGGTCCCTGATCGTCAGCCGGTGGCGAATGCCTTTTTTCGCGTCGTCGGTTGCGTACATGTCCTGCCAGATGAACACGGGCATGGTGAGCCCGGTCGTTTCGGACGGATGCACGATGGGGCGGATGATACCCTGGGCGCGCGCCGACCCGCGCGCGAGGAGCGTCGCTGCGATTACAAGGCTGATGATACAGGCGGCTTTTCTCATGACGGCTATCCCGCTTCGCGGTGAAAAATCAAGAGACTACCACCGGGCCCGACAATGCAATACTTTTTTTATTAGAGTATGCGATAGACGGCCTCCCCCCGTTTCGTCAGCCAGCAGTCGGTGTAGGGTTCGCCCGCGACGGTGTCACCCGTGCTTGTTGCGGCCAGGCCCTTGCCGCAGAGATCTTTAAGTATGATCCTGCTCTTTTTATTGGGGCAGATTCTCTCCACCCGGGTGATGCCGGGGCGTCCGGCGTCGTCCTCGTGCCTGTTATCCACGATGAGGCGCATAAGGCCCTTCTCTTCGGTGCTGAGGTTCAGTTTTTTGGTGGTGGCGGGCATCGGTGCGCTCCTTTGTCGCTTGAGTGTGTTCCGGTTATCGGGATGAGGGTATCAGGTGTGCGGTAGCGGGTCAAGTACTGTTCGGGGGCAGGGTGTTCGTCCCGGCCTTATTATTTCAGGTATGCATAGATGTTAAACGCAACGGCTGCGCCGGAAGTTAAAACGCGCTCCTCTATTTCAAGGCCGCGGAGTCGGGGCTGAATTCGTGGGCGGTACATCGGGAGAGATGCTTATCCTGGCTTTGATCGCGGTGATTCATGAAATCAGTCAATAAATTCAGCGGAGAACTCATCTCCTGATTCCCCGAAGCGTCAATCCTACCGTTGCGGCGGCGGCCAGCGCGAGCGGCAGTAAAAGCCCCGCAGTACAGGCGGGAGCGGCAAAAAGCATGAAGACGCCGATGCCGGGTATCGCGACAAAGAAAATAACAATCAGCAGGGCCCATTTCCGCATATCAGTCGATCCCGATCGCATCCGAACAATACAAGGCGCCCCATAAAAAGCCCAGCGGTTAAAAGAATGCCGTTGCCGATGTACCTGTCAATTGAAATTCCCGTCACCCCAAAAGCCGATTTTCGTGTCGAAAAAACCTCGTTGACCGATTATCCGCTGTGTGCAGAATACTGTTACCAACACTTCCCCGGAGACATCATGAAAAAACTGAAGATCGCGGGAATCATCGTCGCCGTTCTCGCAGTTGCATCCTATGCCTCGTTCCAGATATTTTTCAGGACGGCCGTTCCGACATACGAAGGGACCGTCACTATCGACGGTCTCAGCTCGAAGGTCGAGGTGCGCACCGACGAGCACGGCATACCCCACCTCTTCGCCGAAAACGACCACGATCTCTTCTTCGCGCAGGGCTACGTCACCGCGCGCGAGCGCATGTTCCAGATGGAGATCACCCGGCTGGCGGGCCGGGGCGAGCTCTCCAGCCTCTTCGGCGAGGCGACGATCGACAAGGATAAATTTTTAAAGACGATCGGCATCCACCGCCTCGCGAAGACCGGGTACCGCGCCATGTCCGCGGAATCGAGGGCGATAATCGACGCCTACACCGCCGGCGTTAACGCCTTCATCCGCGACACGAAAACGCTTCCGCGGGAGTACGCGCTGCTCGGCGCGAAGCCCGGCCGATGGGAGAGCGAGGACTGCGTTTCCACGGTGCTCCTTATGGCCTTCAGTCTGACGCGCTCGTTCATGATCGACCTTGTACTCTATCGCATCGGCGAGCACGCGGGCGCCGACGTGGCGGAAACGCTCGCGCCCTCGTACCCCGATTTCGCGCCGACGCTCACGGGCAAACGGATGAGCCCCGTTCCGAGGGGCGCTCTGAAAAGCCGCTTCCATAAATTCGAATCGACCGCCGCCGGATCCTTCATGGGAAATCCCCTGGTGATGGAGCTGCCCGCCAGCAACTGGATGATCTTCTCCGGGAAACACACGAAATCCGGCAAGGCCATCTTCGCCGGCAGCCCCGACCTCAAGCCGACACTTCCGGCCCTCTTCTATATAATGCGCATCAAGGGAGGAACGTTTGACGTGGCCGGGGGGGCGATGCCCGGCATGCCCGGGATCGGGCCGCTGGGCTTCAACGGCCATATAGCCTGGAGCGCGGTGAACGGCAGGGGCGACGAGCTGGATTACTACGTCGAGAAACCCGATCCGAACGATGCCAGGCGGTATCTCGCGCCGGGCGGCTCACGCGCGTTCACCGTCATCGAGGAGACCCTGCGCATCAAGACGAAGAAGGGCGTGCGCGAGGAGAAGTACCCCGTAAGAGTCTCGCGTCACGGCCCCATCATATCCTCCGTCATGCCGATGGCGCCGGCCAACTGCGCCATGAAATGGGCCGCCTTCGAGAATCCCTCCACCGACCTGGAGGGGCTCCTGAATCTCAACCGCGCCCGCGATTTCGGCGAGTTCCGGAAAGCGCTCTCGCGCGTAAAGAACAACAACCTTGGAATCGGCTACGCCGACGGGGCCGGCAATATCGGGTGGCAGTTCACGGCCTCGGCCCCGGTCAGGAAAAGGGACGACGGCACCTTCCCGGTTCCGGGATGGGTCGATGATTACGAGTGGACCGGCTACATTCCGTACGAACGGCTGCCGTACGATTACAATCCAAAGGCCGGATGGATCGCCTCGTTCAACAACGATCCCGGCAACGCGCCGTACCATCTCACCAACTACTATCTCTTCGAGCGGGCAACGCGCTTCGCGGAGATCATGGACGAACGCAAGGGCAGTCCCGTCGACGTTGACCAGGTGATGGCGATGCAGCTCGACACGGTTTCGATCGTGGCGAAGCGCTGGGCGCCGCTCATACTGAAGGCCTGCGAGGGACCGGAGTTCGCGAAGTATACCGCGCTCTTTAAAGGCTGGAACGGTTCCGTGGATCTCGAAAGCGCCGCCGGCACCCTGTTCAACGCGTTCTACGCGAATTTTTTAAAGAACGTCCTCGCCGACGAGATCGGTGAAAAGCTCTGGAAGGAGGGGCTCGGGCAGTCGTACCTGTACTATGTCCCCGACCTTCTGGTCGCCAAAATCGCGCTTAAGCCCGACCACGCTTTCTATGACGATATACGCACCGTTGACAAAAAGGAAAACCGCGACGATATCATCAGGAAGAGCATGGGCGAGGCGACGGCGAAGCTGCGCGACCTCCTCGGGAGCGATCCGGAGAAATGGCAGTGGAAGCGGGTGCACAAAATGTATTTTGAGCATCCACTGGGCGCGAAGCTTTCGTTCTTCAACCTGAAGCCCATTCCGACCAACGGCGAGCACCACACCATCAACTCCGGATTCTGGGAAACCGGCAATCCCTTCAAGATGGACTCCGGCGGTGTCATCCGCATGATGGTCGATTTCGCGAGCCCTGAAAAGGCAACTATCATCAGTCCGCCCGGGCAGTCAGGCGCATACACGAGCCCGCATTACGACGACCTTGCCCAGCTGTGGGCCGACGGGGGCCAGGTGCCCGTCCGATTCTTCTCGGCGAAGGACATCGCGCGCGTGATGACGCTCGAGCCGAAAACGAAATGACGATGTAACGCGCAAGAATGAAATCATACCAGGAGGCCTCCGATGAAACTCAAAACCCTGCTTCTGCTGCAAATAGCCTACGCCGTCATGGGAGTCGGCTACAATGTGCTCAGCTACCTGTCGGTCGCGTCCGGCGGGCAGCCCTTCTCGGCAACGGCCCCGCTGACGGGCGGGTTGTCGCTGACGCTGTACGCGCTCTGTCTCGTGCCGGGGTTCATAGGATACACCGGCATCTACCGCGTGCTCATGGCCCTGTCCATCGTGGTCTTCGGTTACGGCGGCATCGTCAAGCACCTGCTCAACTACCCCGATGGCCTCGGCGTCTATTCGTCCATGACGGCCTACCTGCTTGCGATCGGCATCAATGTGTTCGGCCTGGTGCTGAACGTGATTGCGGTGTCGGGAAGGTTCGAGGGCGGGGGAAAGGCGGGATAATTCGTCGAGCTTGTCCGCCGGCTGGATCTGATGAGTGGAACAGGTACCGCACCGCCGGCGCCATTGCGGCGCGCGGCGGTATATTCATGACACAGTTTTGGAACGCGGGGGGTTCATGCGACGCGCTCCCGCTGAATATGTTAACATAACCTCCCCCGAATGGTATGATCGAGACATGGTCAGTCCTGATGGGTTTGAATTCTATGTCGACCGGTATCCTGCCGCGAAAGAAAAGGTTCGTGATTTCCGCTGAATTCATACCCTGTGTTTTTCACGATACTCTTTTGGCGACAGTCCGGTCATTTTTTTAAAGGTGACATTGAAAGATGTTTTGGAACTGAACCCCACCTCGAAGCAGATCGTAATGATGCTCCGCTCGTGGTTCTCTACGAGCAAACGCATGGCTTCCCGCACCCGATAGGTGTTCACGTAATTGCGGAAATCCATCTTGATGCTCTCGTTGACGAGCTGGGAAAACTGGTGGGGGGTGACGAGAAGGCGTCCCGCCACGTCCTTCATCCGCAGGTCCATGTCGCGGTACAGTTTTTCCTGATCCATAAGTTCCGTGAGGCGCTCATTCACGGCCCTCTGGTCGATGCCCTTGATGATCGTTCGCTTATAGCGGGTCTGCTTCATCTCCCTGACAAAGAGTTTGAAGAAATCGGGAAAACGGTTTTTGAACAGGAAGTAAATGATGAACTGCAGGCTGATGCCCGCGGCGCCCAGCAGGATGAAATCCCTGTTAAGCGTAACAAAATAGAGGCACGATACTCCCGTGGACGCAATCAGTATGCCCGACATCAGTATCGAAAAGAGCAGCGGCCGTTTGTTATCGCTCTGCCGGAAGGAGACAATCTCGTTGTATAGGATAATTCCGGAGTAGGTGATGTACACCGCCAGGCAGACCGGGAGAACATATATCAGCCGGTGGTGAATCGGATCCCTGAAAAAGTCGGTGTATATCATCCGCTTCAGGTCGACGGTACGCGTCAGCAAATAGAATTCCAGGGCCAGCAGGGGCACAAGCGGCAGGAAGGGAAGTTTCAGCGCCAGGGGAATTCTTTTTGCCGAATACACGAGCGCATGGTAGCGGATATGGTCGAGAGGGCCGCTGATGTAGAGAAACGTAAAGAAAAGGAACAACATCGAGGGATAGCGCTCGTAGAGGCCGAAGCCGATCACCGCCAGCTGTCCCATGAGAAGGCTCACTATCAGGCCCCGTACGAACCTGAAATAGCTGCGATGGTTTTTAGGATGCCCTGTAATGTGCTCAATGGCGGTGAACACACCCAGCACCACGCCCGAGATTATGATCACCGCCATGATTACATGGGTCGTCGTCATGAGTGGTTCCCCGTCGTTATACCCGCACACGCGATGAACGCAGTTCCGGCGGCATACGGGATTGGCTAACAGTGCTTTTTTATAAGGGAAAAATCGTCCCGAGTCAATGGTATTTCGGAGAGGGGAACGGTTTTAGTTGCTTCATGGCCGGCGGTGGCCGGTCCGGGCCGACGCCGCCAAAATAAGAAAAAATCCGTTAAAAATGGTTCATGATTATAATTATGAACGACACGGGGTTCTTTCCGCCTATAATGAGAGCGAAACAGCGGGCGGTCTCATAAACCAACAATAGACAGGATATACACCGTAGAGGGGGGTTCTGAATGGGAAACATGACGAGAAGGGAGCTTCTTTCCCGGACGGGAAAGCTGGCTGTCGGGGCAACCGTGGCAGGACTTGTACCGAACACCCTGCTCTCGGGGGCGGCAAAACCAAACATCATATTCATTCTCATCGACGACCTGCGGTGGGACCACCTGGGCTGCATGGGCCATCCCTTCCTGAAGACCCCGGGCATGGACAGGCTCGCCGGGGAGGGGGTCCATTTCACCAACGCCTTCTGCACCACCTCGCTGTGCAGCCCTTCCAGGGCAAGTTTTCTGACCGGGCAGTATGTTCACCGGCACGGCGTGAAAGACAATCTCAGCGCCTGGGACAATGAGAAAAACCACACATTCTTCGACAATCTAAAGGAGGCGGGATACCGGAACGCCTTCATAGGAAAGTGGCACATGCCGGGAAAGATCCCGAAAATCGACAGCCTCGACCGCTTCATCACCTTTGACGCGAGCGGCGGCCAGGGCTACTACTACAACTGCCCGCTCATCATCGACGGCGTGAGGACCGAACGGCCCGGCAGATATATAACCACCGACCTGACCGACTATGCCATCCAGTTCATCGAAGAGAAAAGCGAAAAGCCCTTCTGCCTGTACCTTTCCCACAAGGCGGTGCATTCGCCCTGGAGGCCGCCGAAAGATCTCGACGGCATCTATCAAAATGAAGACCTCTCCTTTCTTCCCAGGGAATATTTTTCCTTTATAAGCTTCTTGAGCGGCAAGATAATCGAGGGGGCCCCGCCTGCCACGACCGAGTATAATTACCGCAATTACTGCGAGAGCCTGGCCGCCTTCGACCGGGAGCTGGTGCGGCTCCTCGATGAGCTGGATAAACTGGGAATAACGCACAACACGGCGGTGGTGCTGGCAGGCGACAACGGCTACTCATGGGGCGAGCACATGGACGTGGGCAAACGCGACGCCTCGGAGGTCAATATGCGTATACCCTTTATTGTCCGCTACCCCCGGGGGACCGTGAAGCCCGGCAGACGGCCCGAAGGCATGGCCCTTAATATCGACCTGGCGCCGACGCTTCTTGATCTTGCCGGGGCCGCTCCCGGGAAGGACTGCGACGGCCTTTCGCTCAAACCGGTGCTGGAAAACCGAAAAGAAAAGGTCCGTGGATCCTTCCTGTACGAGTACTTCAAGGATTTCCCCTACAATGTGCCGGAGCAGTGCGGTGTCCGCACCGAGCGCCACATCTACATAACCTACCGGGGGCGCAGGAAGGCCGGAATCTTTGACGTGAACAAGGACCCGGGGTACCGGAAGAATCTCATCGGAACGCCCGAAGGCAAAAGAATGCTCCCTGAAATGAAACGCCTGCTGGCGCAGTACCGCGGAGGTGCCGACAATGGAAAATAAATACGGGCGCATCGAAAAGGCCGCGTTTCTCAAGAGGTTCATGATCCCCGTCACAACGGCCCTCCTTGGCTGGCTTGTGCTCCACTTGGTCAGTGAGCACCTGGGCTGGATTGAAAGCCGCGTGATGTACAAATTCGCGATGAATGTGGTCCACGTGGTACTCTGTTCCTACCTGGCGTTTAACGGGTTTTTCGTGTACCGGGCCATGTGCATGAGGGGCGCGGGCCTCGCGGAACGGATTGCCGGCTCGTATATTACACCCATGGCATACGCCATCAAGGAAATCATACGGGTCAGCGAGTTTTTTACCGTCGGGGAATCATTCTATTACTGTCTCTGCGCCTACCCGGTGCTGGGAATGTTTGTGGGTCAGGCCGGGCTCCTGGCCCTGAGCGAGATACTCTGCAGGGTATATTATAAAAAACGTAATTTGTACAATGGAAATGCCGTCACTGTCCTTCCCGTTGCCGTATTTATCGCCTCAATGACGGCGCTGTATTTTCTCTTTTTTTATGACGCGGGGGCGATGGTATTTTTTGCGTATAGTGAATTGTACAAGCTGATATTTAAATAAAGGGATCCCAGTTTTGGAATATCCTGTAAAAAAAGGAATAAAGATATGAAAAAAACAAAAGCTGAAGTCATTCTTGCCGATACCAGGCCGGGGATAGCCGGGGCGATCAGGGAAGTCTTTGATCATTTCGGCGGCGGGGCAAAGTTTCTGCGCTCGAGCCGGGACGTCTATATCAAAGTGAACGGCGTGGGGTCTGAAACCAGCGTGTACACCGACCCGGAAGTTCTGCGGCAGACCATTCTTTATTTCCGGGAATGCGGGGCGCGGACGGTGTATGTCATGGAAAACAGCACCCAGGCCAATTTCACGCGCCTGGTATTTCATGTGACTGGCTACGCGAAGGTCTGCGGAGAAACCGGGGCGGTTCCCGTCTTTCTTGACGAAACCGACGCGGTCCCGGTTTTTCTTAACGGTGTCCAGGAGTTCATAGATATTTCCCGTTTCGTGTACGAGAGGCTCATCGAGAATCGCGGGGAAAACTTCTATCTTTCCCTCCCGAAGCTCAAGACCCATTCCATGTCCCAGGTCACGCTGTCGATAAAAAACCAGTTCGGCCTCGTCCACCAGAGGAGCCGTATACCCGACCATAATTTCCGCCTGCACCAGAAGTTCGCCGACATCTACGAGGTGATCCGTCCCGACTTCGCCCTGATCGAAGGTCTGATCGCCACGACCCACGGGCACTATCCCACGGCCTACAATCTCGATAAATGCGTAGTCCCCATGGACCTGCTCCTGGGCGGGCCCGATCCCCTCGCCGTCGATGTCGTGGGCGCGGCGCTCATGGGCTTCAGTCTGAAAGAGGTGAAACACCTCGCCCTGAGCGGGGCCAAAGGCCTGGGGATGGCGGACCTGAAGGCCATCGACATGGTGAATAAAAAACTTTTCGATGAAAGAAAGAAGCGCCTCAGCTTCGACCTTCTGGATGACCTGCCGCCTGATGTGCCCATTCTCAGGGGGAAGGAGCGCTGCTGCGACGAGGGCTGCCGAAGGAACACGGAGAGCATCTTGGAATCACTCTACCGCGACTATAACGGCCGGGGCGGCTTTACCGTGCTCATGGGGAAAGGCATTCCCCGTAGCGAAGTGGACGCCATCAGGGGACGCGTCCATATCGCCGGCAGCTGCGCCATTCAGGACCACGCTGTCGCACTCCAGGCCCGCCTGGGGAAAAAGAACGTCACCATGAGCCCGGGCTGCAACGACCTGGCGTTGAGTGTCGCGGGCCTGTGCAAACAGATGAAAGTCAATCCCATACGCATGTCGAAAACGAATTTTCTCGCATCGGCTTACCTTCTGATCATGGCGAAGCTGAAGGGCTCGAAGGCGAACATCGTTCCGCTGACCTGAGCTCTCAATAGCGGGAGGGGGGCGCCGGGACGCTCTCCCCTCCATCGCCCGGTCAGACCGTCAGCATGTACGAAGACCATGGGGCCGCGCGGCATCGAATCGGTGAGGTTCCTTTCCACCAATACACAGCAAAAGGACATTGCAACAATGACACTGGGAAAATTTTTAACGGTACAGGCGTTCATCAGCGCCGCCATCAACCTTTCATTGAACGCCGCCCTGGCGGTGGTCCTTTTCAGGGGGATTGAACCGGTCCCGGTATGGGGAAACCCCGGCGTGGCCCTCGATACGCTGGGGGTGGCCTTTTTTCTGCCGTTGCTCACGGTGTGGATCGTCGCCCCCTTCGCCGCCGCTGAAAGGAAGAAAGGCAGCGTTGAAATCCTCAAGGACGAGTTATCCCGTATCCGCTGGCTCAGGCTCATGCCGAAAGGCCTGTTCTCTCAATCGCTGCTTATTCCGGCCCTGACGGTTGTTTTTATAACGCCAGTTGCCATAGGGACACTCCATTTCCTGAAAATCGATTCCCTGAGCAATTTTTCCTTTGTTATTTGCAAGTCGGCCCTGGCGACAGCCCTGAGTTTTCCCGTGAGTCCTGTCGTGTGGATGAGCGCCATGAAAAAATATCTCTGATGCAGGGATAATTCTTTTAATGATGGAGGAATATGAAACGCTTTATTGAAACCTATAAAGACCAAAAATTCGATGTCATTGTGATTGGGGGCGGCATCACGGGCGCTTCCGTGGCATACGAAGCCGCGTCCCGCGGACTAAGTGTAGCGCTGTTCGAAAAAAAAGATTTCTCCTGGGCCACCTCGGCGGCAACGTCGAAAATGATCCACGGCGGGCTGCGATACCTGGCGAACGGCGAGTTTGGCCTGGTGCGCGAGTCCCTGCGCGAAAGAAGGGTGATGGAAAACATCGCGCCCAACTTCGTCTACCCCATGTCGGTGATGATACTCCATCGCGCCGCGCCCTTCAAGAACAGGAAGTGGATCGTGAAGATCGGGATGGTGCTCTACGATCTTCTTTCCTACGACAAGAGCTTCACCTGGGACAGGAGCAAGCGCATACCCATGCACAAGACCATTTCAAAGGAAATGGTGCTGCTTCTGGAACCCGGCGTACCCCCGGAAGGGCTCACCGGGGCATCGGTATACTACGACTGCGAAAGCATCTTTCCCGAAAGGCTTACCCTGGCGTTCATTAAGTCCGCCGTGGCTTACGGCGCACGCGTGTCCAATTACTGCGCGGTGGAAGGTTTTCTTTCCGACGGTAAACATAACATCAAGGGGGTTAAGGTGCGGGACCTCCTGAGTGACAAAATATCTTCAGTAAGGGGAGACGTCACCATAAATTGCGCCGGCCCCTGGGCCGACCTGGTGCTGGGCATGGCCGGTTCCGGGAGCAATGCCGCTTCTCTCAGGAGGTCCGAGGGCATACATATCATCACCTCTAAAAAACTCATATCGGGCAGGTACACCGTGGGGGCCGTGACTCACTCGGGCCGCTTTTTTCTCTCGCCCTGGCGCGGCCACACCCTGATCGGGACGACCGACAAACCGTACAACGGAGACCCGGACAGGTACCGCGTCACCAGGGCCGGCATCACGGAACTGATCGGCCATGTCAACGACGCCTTCGGCGAAGGCAGCCTGGAGTATGCCGACGTGAAACATGCCTATGGCGGCCTGCGCCCCCTGGTGGAAGACCAGACCGAAGAGACCTACAGCTCTTCCCGGAAATATGAAATCTATGACAACATGAAAGACGGCATCGAAGGTCTCGTCACCGTGGAAGGCGGGAAATATACCACGAGCCGCAATCTTGCCGAGCAGTGCGTGAAAATCATCGAGCGCAAGCTGGGGCGAAAGGGCACTCGCTCAATCACAAAAAACCACTACCTCCATGGGTGCGCCATCAAAGACATTGAGGTCTTTCTTGAGAGAGCAAAAAACGATAACAGGGATTTCGGCGCCCCCACGCTGGATTACCTTGCCCGTCATTACGGCACCGAATACGGGGAGGTGCTTAAAATCGCCCGGGAGGACGAAGAGCTGTCCCGGAGCGTCAATACCGATGGTGAAATCCTTGCCCAGGTTGTGTACGCCCTTCGCCACGAAATGGCGCGCACCCTGCCGGATATTCTCATGCGCCGAACAGGCATGGGCACCCTGGGGCATCCCGGTAATGACGTGCTCGAAAAGGCGGCCCGTATCGCGGCTGGAGAGCTGAACTGGGACAGGGGGCGCATGGAAAGGGAGATTGCCGCGGTATCGGAGATACTGACGCTGCCGCGTGAATGAAACGTCTGAAAAGAACCGAAAG
>JALOTJ010000048.1 GCA_025457965.1 Spirochaetota bacterium
GACGGAACGGTCCACTACGATGTCAGCGGCCCCGAGAGGGGAGAGGTCGTCGTGATGGTCCATGGAAACGCCGCGCCCTATTTTTCGTGGGACCGCAACCTGAAAGCGCTCACCGGCGCCGGCTTCCGTGTCGTCCGCTACGACCTCTACGGTTTCGGCTACTCGGACCGCCCCGACACAGTCTACTCGCGCGAGCTGTATGACCGCCAGCTTTCGGAACTGCTCGCCCGGCTCAACATTACGGGACCGGTCAACCTGGTGGGGACCTCACAGGGGGGGAGCATCGCCGTCTACTTCACGGCAAAGCACCCGGAAAGGGTGAAACGGCTCGCGCTCCTTTCGCCGTTCATCAACGTGCTTCCGATGAAGGTCGTGATCGGGCTGATCAAGGTACCCGGTGTCGGCGACTATATCGGGCGCGTCGCGCTCGACCGGATCAACATCAACTACCCGAAAAAGGTGTTCGCGGACGTTTCCGCCATCCCCGCGGAATATACCGAAAAATACCGCGAACAGCTGTCGTACAGGGGATTCAAACGCGCGAGGCTCTCCAATCTTCGCGGCGATACGCTCGCCGACTTCACGACGCAATACGAGGCCGTGGGCGGGTTGAAAAAGCCCGTGCTGCTCACCTGGGGCACGGCGGATATCGTTATCATGGCCGACTCGATCGCCAACATACGGAAAGCGATGCCGAACCTCGAGTACCATGAGATAGCCGGAGGCGGGCACCTGGTCCATTACGAAAGCCCGGAGAAGGTCAACGGCACCCTGCTGCGGTTTTTGAAAAAGTAGAAATCCGCGGCCCGGCGCCGGCGCCGGGCCGCCCGCGGTGCCGCACCTTAGCGGAGAATACTGCCCAGTATGCCCCGCACCAGCCGGGCGCCGGCCTTGCCGGCGATCTCCCTGCCGATGGTGCTTCCGATGCTCCGGGCCATGCTCTTTCCGAAACTCTCGGCCACGGTCTGCCTTCCCCGTCCCTTCGCGGCCGCCGGTTTCTTTCCCGCCCTGCCGGCATCCTTTTCACCTTCAGTCTCTTCGGCTTTTTCCTCCCGAACCCGCTTCTCCGCCTTCTTCGCCAGAATCTCGAAGGCCGACTCGCGGTCGACATCCTTTTCGTATTTGCCGCGCAGCTTCGAAGATTTCAGGAGCTCCCTGCGCTCTTCGTCGGTGACGGGCCCCAGGCGGCAGCCGGGCGGGCGCACAAATACGCGCTCCACCATCCCGGGCACCCCCTTCGGATCGAGGAAGCTTACCAGCGCCTCGCCCACGCCAAGCTCCATTATGGCCTTCCCCGTGTCGATGTCGGGATTGGCCCGGAAGGTCTCCGCGGCCGACTTAACCGCCTTCTGGTCCTTCGGCGTGAAGGCGCGCAGCGCGTGTTGCACGCGGTTGCCAAGCTGACCGAGCACCTCCTCGGGTATGTCGAGCGGGCTCTGGGTGACGAAATACACGCCGACTCCCTTCGAGCGGATGAGCCGGACCACCTGCTCGATCTTCTTGACCAGGGCCTTCGGGGCGTCGTTGAACAGCAGGTGCGCCTCGTCGAAGAAGAATACCAGGAGCGGCTTGTCGGCGTCGCCCCGTTCGGGAAGCTCCTCGAAGAGCTCCGAAAGCAGCCACAGCAGAAAGGTAGAGTAGAGGACCGGATGCAGCACCAGTTCCTCGGCGGCGATGATGTTGATGACCCCGCGGCCCTTGCCGTCATGCACAATGAGGTCGCTGATATCCAGGTCGGGCTCGCCGAAAAAAACCTCGCCGCCCTGCTCTTCGAGCGGAAGGAGCTTGCGCTGGATGGTCTGCACGGTCTGTTTCGACACCTGGCCGTATTCGCCCGACACGGTGTCCGCGTTGTCCACAAGGTACTGAAGCGCCGCCTTGAGGTCCTTCATGTCGAGCAGCAGCAGCCCCGCGTCGTCGGCCACCCGGAAGAGAAGGCTCATCGTGGTGCTCTGGGCCTCGGACAGTTCCAGAAGCCGCGACCAGAGGTCGGGGCCCATGTCGCTCACCGTGGCCCGCAGCGGCAGACCCTTCTTCCGGTACAGGTCCCACAGCTCGACGGGATTCCCGCGATAGGCGAAATCATCGAGCCCCATCATCTTTACGCGCTCCTCGATTTTCTCATGCGTCTTTCCCGCCTGGCTGAGCCCGGCGATATCTCCCTTGATATCCGCGACGAAAACCGGCACCCCAATTTCCGAGAACACCTCGGCCATCATCTGCAGGGTAACGGTCTTCCCCGTCCCGGTCGCCCCGGTTATGAGCCCGTGGCGGTTCGCCATCGAAGGCTCGAGAAAGGCCTTCGCCGTGCCCTGTCCCATCAGGATTTTGTTTTCAGGCATAGCGCCTCCATTTCGCTGGTGTAATTTTAAAATTCCCCGGTCCCTTCCACCCGGATTCCCGAAAGGCGTCCACGGCGGCTATTCGCCGGCATGAATCCCGCGTCCGGGATAGATCGTGCGGGACGAACACTTAAGTATATGACCACGGAATGACCGGTTTTGCAATCCAAATTATTTCTTCGCGCGAAAGGCGGGATGGCATTATACCGTTCCCCCGTGCGCCGTGCCCCCTTTCACCCATGCCCGAAGACGGCGTCCGCGTATCTTGCCGATTGGTTCGTATCGAAGCCCGGTCATTGATAGATCTACCCGACAGGCGATCATTCGACATGCGCGTAAATCAGCTCGAAGGCGGGACGGTACACGTTTCGCGATGGAATTCAGGGGCCCGGCGGACTGCAGGCGCACCGGGATCGTCCAAATTATCTTGACAACGGCCGGTCGCGCACTACAATCGCGCAGATCGAGCTTGATACGGCAGGCGCCGCGACCCGGCCACGCCAATTGCCCATACCGAGGTACGCTATGAATTACAGGCTGGTGCGTCAGTTCTCCATCAACGCGAGCGATAACTTCTTCAATTTTTTCTATAAGATCGTCGATTTCTTTAAAATGCTTATCGAGCTCTGGTGGGCCTTTTACGAAATCTGGGAGGCTTTTTTCCTGATATTCTTCAATATTTTCATGTACGTTTATTATCTGATAATATTCACGATCGACAAGCTCACCGAATCCGAGGCCACTCTTTTCTTCTGGCGGAAGCTGCCCACCAGCGTCCCCTTTCAGCCCGGCAGGGTCTATATCAAAGACCTGTACAATCCGATTCCCGCATCGTACGGGCGGCAGACCGCGGTGGCCGTAACACAGAGCGTGGCGAGTGCCGTCTCCACGGCGAAACAATCCATCGCGGCGCCGCTGACCAGCGTTCGCAAGCAGGCGGCCGGTGCGCGCGGTTCATTTTTCAAAAAATTTCTGGAGATTATTTCAACCGTGATCGCGGCGGTATGGAGCGCGCTCAGCTTCCCGTTCAGGAAACTCGGCGATGCGTTATCAGGGAAAATGAAACCGGTGCCCAGGGAAGAGCCGGCCGGGTCGAAGAGCCTGATCGACGAGTACCTCAGGGAGTACGAACAGCGCAGGAAGCCATAGGCTTTTCGATAAGGGCAAAATACAGTATTACCACGTTGCCTTTGCCGTTCCAAAAAGTCTCGCAGAAGTGACGCATGAGCGGCAACCCCCTGCCGCGGTCCTTCAGCACGCCGGCGGCCGGCATGCACGCATCGGGTCTGAAACCGCCGCCCTCGTCGCCGATGGCTATACGCAACCGTCCCGCCGTGTGCGATACGACAACGGCTACCTTTTTTCCCGGATCCCATCCGTTTCCATGTTCCATGGCATTGGTGACCGCCTCGTCGATTACGAGGTGTAACTCCTGCCTGTCAATGACGGTCGAAAGCCCCGCCCCGGCAACGGCGTCCACTACAAGGCCCACCGCTTCGCCCATAGACTCCCTGATACTTGGAAACGAAATGGAGAGAATCTCCCGTCCGCACGGGCATATCATTCCTTCATTTTGTGTGCTCATGTCCTTTTCCACCCTTCCGGCGTTTCGCCACAGCCGGGAAGAGGATGAACACTCAATATAATGCGCAAATATAAATTATCAAATTAATTGTCGATGTTAGGTGATTTCAGCCGGATGAGGGCCGGCGGTGCTGGACGAATGGCCAGCTCCCGGCATTGCAGCCGGCAGCTTTACATCAAAACGAGATGACTCAGCGGCCCAGATGCGAACGCACCCGTGCCACGATAGTGTCTTTCGTAAAACCAAAGCGCTCGGCGAGCACCCCTGCCGGAGCGGAAGCGCCGAAGTGCTCGAGGGTGATGTACAGCGCACCGTCGCCCGCGTGGCGCTCCCATCCCATGGACAGCCCCGCCTCGATGACGACGCGCCGGGAAACCGCCGTGGGCAGAACGCCCTGGCGATAGCTTTCCGGCTGTTTTTCAAACAGGTCCCACGACGGGAATGAAACGACACGCGCACCGATACCGGCGGACTCCAGCTCCTTCGCCGCGTCGAGCGCGATGTGCACCTCCGATCCGCTTGCCATGAGGATGACGTCGAGCGCTCGTTTTGGGTCCCACAGCACGTAGGCGCCGCGATGCAGGCCCAGCGCGCCGCCCGTGCCGCGTTCGAGCACGGGAACATCCTGCCGCGTAAGCAGAATGGCCGTGGGCCCCGCGTCTCCCGAAAGCGCGGCGAGCCAGGCCTCCCTGGTCTCCTCGGCATCGGCCGGTCGGATTACCGAGAGTTTCGGAATCGCACGCGCCGCGGCGAGCTGCTCGATCGGCTGGTGGGTGGGCCCGTCCTCCCCCACGAAAAACGAATCGTGTGTAAACACATAGATGGAACGCAGTCCCGCCAGCGCCGCAAGCCTTACCGGCGGCCGCATGTAGTCCATGAAGACGAAGAACGTCGCCGAATAGGGAATGAACCCACCGTAATAGGCTATACCGTTCTGAATTGCGCCCATGGCATGCTCGCGGATCCCAAAGTGGATGTTGCGGCCGATTGCGCCCTTGCCGGTTTCACCATAGCCCTTTACGAATGACTTGTTGCTCGGCGCCAGGTCCGCCGAACCTCCCACGATGTTGGGCAGTTCCCTGAACAGCGCCTCGAGCACCTTGCCGCCGGCGCTCCGCGTGGCGACGTTTTTACCGGTTTCGAAAACCGGAAGCGCACCGCGCAGGGCGTCCGCATCCACGGCGCCATAGAACCGATCCCAGCGCTTTTTCAGATCGCCTTTAACGGTTTTGCCGAATTTCGATTTCCAGTTATCGTATTCTTTCTCGAGCTCTTTGCGCTTTTGCGCGAAGATTTCATACACCCGTTCATTCACGCAAAAGGTGCCGTCGGGATCACAGCCCAGATTCTCCTTGGTTTTCTTAACCTCGTCCTCGCCGAGCGGCGCGCCGTGCGATTCCTCGCTCCCCTCCCTGCCCGGGCTCCCTTTGGCGATGCGCGTCTTCGCTATTACGAGCGAGGGCCGTGCGTTCTCGCCCCGCGCGGCGGCGAGCGCCGACTCTATCGCGTCACAGTCGTGTCCGTCCACCTCCTGCACGTGCCAGCCGCACGCGGCGAACCGGGCGGCCACGTCTTCGCTTAATGCCAGATCTGCCGGGCCTTCTATGGTTATCCCGTTGGAATCGTAAATGACGATGAGCCTGCCAAGAGCCCAGTGCCCGGCCAGCGAAGCCGCTTCGTATGAAACGCCTTCCATCATGTCGCCGTCCCCGGCGAGCGCGTAGACGAAATGATCGATGAGGGCTTCCCCCGCGTTGAACTCGGCGCGAAGCAACTCCTGGGCCAGCGCCATCCCCACGGCGTTCCCCACCCCCTGACCCAGGGGCCCGGTGGTGGTCTCCACGCCCGGGGTGTGCCCGAATTCGGGATGCCCCGGAGTGCGGCTTCCCCACTGGCGAAAGCTTTTCAGATCGTCGATGGCAAGATCATAGCCGGAAAGGTGGAGCATGGAATACAGGAGCATCGAGCCATGGCCGGCGGAGAGCACGAATCGGTCGCGGTTCGGCCATGCGGGATCGGACGGATTGTGCCTGAGCGCTTTCAACCAGAGTACCGCGGCTATCTCGGCGCATCCCATCGGCATGCCGGGGTGTCCGGATTTCGCCCTCTGAACGCCGTCCATGGCAAGCGTGCGGATGGTTGTGGCGACAAGCTGCATATCATCTTTTGCGGTCTTCATTAAACGCTCCTTCCGGTGTAGTTGCGGCTCCATGCGACCGGATAAAAACTGCACCACCGGGGCGTTCCGTAAAGCAGAATTTTGTTTTTTACCGGCTCGCAACCGGGGTGAGCGCCGACATCAGCATTCGGATTTTTCGAGCGGCCCGGACGGACTGCCGGGCCATGAAGGAGCGCCTACTCAATATAATCAGGGATGTCAGGCCCGGGCGACAGCGAACGGACAGTAGCTCAGACGGCCTTCATCTGTTTGATGGTCTCGGTGAACCAGAGCGCCTTCATGGCGTCACCCTCGAGTTTCAGTTTACCCTCAGTCAGGGCCTTCATCTTGACCTCCTGGTCCTCGGACTTCATGATCGAGAATCCGGTACCGGCATCGCTCCATACCAGCGACACGTCCGCCGCCGTGGCGATCCCGTTCGTCGAGCGTATCGCACCGCCCTTGAGGGTGTAATACCGTCCCCTTGCGCCGTCGGCCGTCTTGATCTGTACGGTCATGTCCTGTTCGGCGAGCCGCGTCCTGAACGACCCGCTCTTTTTGGCCGCGGATTTAAGCTTGAGCCCAAGGGCCCATAGTAACAGTGAAAACTTCATGCGAAGACCTCCGGTAGTGGCTGAATTGAATGTAAACGGTACGGCTTCGTGACTTCTCGCGCATTACAGCGAGGCCGGCATTCCCCAACCTCAACCTCCGTTTGTGCAACGAGTTGGTACTATATATAAATATTAGTATATTAAAATCCATAATATTTCATAAACCAACTTCGAAATATTTGATTTATTGAATGACCGGGCGCCGGACATGCGAAACCCGACGAAGGCGGGCCGCTTTGACCGCCGAAGGCCGCCGAAATGCTTCTGCTCTTTTTATGATTGCATTTTCGCCCCGTCCGGGACAAGAAACACCATGACTGCACTCGATGAGGCTCCATGGTACGCAAACTGAAACATGCCGTACGCGCTTATTTCTCGGTGCTGAACATGTCACCGACGGCGTCCCGCATCGCCACACGGCTGGAAACCGACCCGAGGCAGGATCGCGAGACACCGCGGTGGATCCACGCGGCGCTTTTTATAATCACCTGCGCCACGACCACGCTCGCGGGCGCTCAGGCGCGTCCAACGCTCATCGAAAGCATACTGAGCGGTCTTCCCTTTTCAATAACCATCATGACCATCCTTACCGCGCACGAGATGGGACATTACCTGGCGGCCCGCCGCTTCGGCGTAAGCGCGACCCTTCCCTATTTCATCCCGTTTCCCACGATGATCGGCACCATGGGCGCGGTCATCAAGATCAAGTCGCCCATACTCGATAAGCGCGCCTTACTGTATATCGGGGCCATGGGCCCGCTTATAGGATTTATACTCAGCCTGGCCGCGGTCATCTCCGGGCTCATGGTTTCTTCCATCGCGCCGCTTCCAGAGGCAGGCAGTGGCGAGGTCATGGTCTTCGGCGATTCACTGCTGTTCAAGGCGCTGACACGGCTCATCCACGGAGAGATACCGGCAGGATACGACATATACCTTTCGCCCTATGCGTGGGCCGGATGGATAGGCTTCCTCGTAACCAGCCTCAACCTCATGCCGCTCGGACAGCTTGACGGCAGCCACATCCTTTACGCCCTGATAGGGCGCAGACAGCTTTACTTCGGCTGGGCGGTATTCGCCGGGCTCATCGCCCTGGCCTTCATCTGGCCCGGCTGGATCGTATGGGTGCTCATGGCTCTTTTCTTTCTCATGATCGGACATCCGCCCCTGCCCGAAAGCGCGCCGCTCTCACCGGGCGAACGCTTGATCGGATGGTGCTGCGTGGCGATTTTCTTCCTAACCTTCATACCCGTGCCCGTGGACATTCTTTAAAACACGCCTCACGGGCCCGATTAAAGAATTGACAGACACCCCCGCTTGTGCACATCTCCAGTGTCATGCCCGGCCGTGATCTCGCGCGCCGGAGCGACCGAACCAATCAGGAGGAACCATGAGAACCCGATCGTTTACGTCAGTGTTATGCCTCTCACTCGTCGGACTGCTGCTCTTTGCGGGCGCGCTCAACGCCCAGGCCAGGCCGGACGCCAAGGCAGACCAGGTGCTCGCCGACATGATGAGCGACGAGCAGATGACCGCGCTCCAGGCGCTGGCGAAAGTGAGGGATGGAGAGCTCAACAAGGATAAGGCGCGGTACGAAACGGCAAAGAACAACCTTATCGCATGTATCAAAAATCCCAGGAAGGATTACACCGTCCGCGCGCTGGCCGCGGAAATAACCGCCTACCACCAGGTGAAGAAGGCGCTTCCCGTACTGAAGGCAAGCGTAAAAAGCGAAACCAACCCGATGCTCAAATACGCGTTTCAGAACTCGATCGACCGGCTTGAAGGAAAGGTCTCGGGCGAGGTGTACAGCGAACGGCCGGCGTATTCCGGAACGCCTCAGTATTACGGCACCCCTGGATATGGGGGAACTCCAGGCTATTATGGGACGCCCGGATACATGGGGACTCCTGGATACATGGGGACGCCGCGGTATTAAATCCCTCCGGCGGCACGAAGGTGCGCGCACGGTGCGTCACGCCTTTCCGGCATCCGCACCGAATGCACCCCCGGGCATGGAAAGCAGAAAACACATAAGATAGTCCTCGAGCGTCCTCTTGGGGCCATCGAGGCGGGCCCGCGAACGGAAGCGCGCGTTTATCTTCCTGTCGCGAAACGACCGGTACAGCTGGCGCGGGTCATCGCCCGTATAACGATGCAGGGGGCTCTTCGGCCCCTTGCGCTCCATCGCCTCCTCCCTTGTCACCGAGCTCTTTCCGCATGCCTCCATCTCCCCCCGGAGTGCGAGTATCTCCTCGTGGCTCATTCCAAAAATGAATTCCTCGAGCGAGTGCACCTCGTCCTCGCCTATTCCGTCGCTCTGTAAAAAATCGAACCAGGCCGGTTCGATATACCCGGAAATGACGAAAAGCTCCGAAAAACCCAGCATGGTACCGAAATTCGGTATGAGCTTTTCGCGCGCACGCCACACGCCCTGCAGAATCGGAGCGAACTCCCTTACTCCCGAATCCAGCCGGTACTCCCAGGTCCGTGCGAGCAGGTAGGCCGCGTTTGAGCGCATGGGCTCCGGCGAAGCGTCGTTTTCGATGATGGAGATGTACACCTCCTCGGCCATGATCGTGAAAACGTTATGCGCTATAAGATTGAGCACCTTCTCCTCGAATTGAGCGAGATCGGCCACATCACGCACTATGTAACGGAGCATGTTCAAAAAATTGATCTTTGCGATCGAGTAGCTGCGGCCGAGCACGGCCTTGGTGGGGATATGGAGGATCATGTCGGGGATGTCGTCGCGACACAGTGTCTCGACAAGGCTCTCGACCGAGCGCGACGATGTCCCCAGCCTGTGCTCGGCGAGTATTGACGGATAGAGGGAAATGGACCGGCCAAGCTGCTCGAGCGCCATGCGGTTGTTGCCGAGCGCCTCGATCTCGGCGGACATCTTTCGCGAGGCGAGGCTGCCGGTTACCGCGACGATTATGCCGAGTTCCTCTTCACTGAAAAGGACGATGTCTTTCGATCCCGTGTGTTCCCTGTCCATGCTCCGAGCCCGGGCGGAAATACCGCCGCGTTTGCAAGTCTAACATAACATCGGGGCGTTTACAAGAAAAAATGCGCCGGAGGGCTCAGAGAGGAAGCCGCATGCGGAGGATTTCGCGCCCCTCGTAACTGCCGGCGGGGACAAAGAAATCCCTGAGGGCCTTCGGGGCGAAGGCGAACACTTCACTGGTCAGATAAAAGTGACCGGGGCGCGCGAATTTCTGCCCGAGATGGAATATAGAGTTGAGCGAGTCCGCGACGAGCGTGCCCGTTTCACCCTTGACGCGGTAGACGGTGTTCCCGATATGCAGCGCAATCCTGTACGAAACCATGGCATTGAAACCGGACTCCTCGATGCTGAACACCTTCCGCCCGAGCATCATCTTGAAACAGGCAAGGACCGCATCGCAGCGCCTGCCGTCGAAAGGAAAGAGCACGATCGCCCCGTATTCGGTCCACATCCAGACCTTTCCCCCGGCCGGGGTTACGCTCCGCTCCAGGTGCCTCAGGAAAGGCTCGATCGGGTTTAAGAGATTCGCATCGCCGAAGGTTTTTTTTGATTCTTTCAGATTGTCGAGCTCGATGAACATGAAGCAGAAGGTGTACTCATGGCCGGGCCGGATTTCCTTCCAGTCCCTGCCCGAGGGCTTATAGATCGAGGGCACACCCGTTTCTTCGGGTTCATTCCGGGGTGCCTCGACCCTTCTGAAGGCGGCCGCGCAGAGCACACGTTTTTCAGTCATCCCTCCCTGCAGTGTCTCTCTGCGTATATAATCACAGGCGCCTCCGTGGAAGAGCGCGCCCGAGTCCTTTATCGCGTTTTTCGGATCGACGACCGCGTAGCGCAGTCCGTTATTCCCCGAAAGCAGCCGGAGCGCTTTTTTAAGCGCGGCATCGTCCATTCGCGAAACATCCAGGTACACCAGCGAGTCCGGAGCGATGCCTGCCAGCCCCTTTTTAAGCTCGCCGGTCTTCATGAACGAGACATTGCACCTCCCCTTTCTGGAAAGCCCGCCGAAGGCCGCGATCACCGATCTGGTTTCAGAGAATACGAATATTTCCACTACTCCTCCCAGCGCAGTTGGTAACCGTGCAGGATGCTCCTGTCGCCGGCCGGCAGCGGGCGGAGCATCTCCTGAAGCAGAGGGTCGAGCGCGAGATAGACCACGTTGCTCACGGTAACGGTATCGGGCAGGGTGTGCTCCGCCTCTATTTCAAGTGTGCGGTTTATCGTATCGCTCACTATATCCTCGGTGTTATGCCGGAACTCGCACGGCCCCCCATGAACGGCGAGGCGCACGCTGAGCGGGATTTTAAGCCGGCACTCCAGGCGGTTATACAGGAAAAGATCGTGAAGGATGTCAAAGGCGGACAGCGTGGCCGCGTTGAATTTTTTGGCGAAGTAGAATGCCACCAGGCCCCCGTCTCCCTCCCAGTTCCAGAGCCGTCCCTCGCGCCGCTCAATCGAGCGCTGCACGATGCCGCGCAGGTCGCCGTAGGTTGTTTTGATCGTCTCCTCGGGGTACTCCCGCACCATCGCCGTACTCCCCACGATGTCCAGCGAGAGAAATGAAAACGCGTATTCCTGGCCCTCGACGAGCGTCCCCCAGTTTCGGGTCCTGCGAATACGCGAATCCTCGACGAAAGTGTGGAACTCACGGTCAAAGACGAAACCAGCCCCGTGGATTTCGGCCATGATCTCGCGCATATGGGGAATAACGTACTGCCGGCCCACCAGCCCCTCGGTATGCATCACCACCAGAAGCGCGGCGAATTGAAGAATAAGGCGGTTGTCGCGCATGTCATCAATGATCTGGCGCGCGGCCTCGCGGTTGGGGACCGACATGTTCACCGGGAACCCGGTTCTTTCGTAGAGATTATAATAGGGGATGAAGCGCTGGGCGAGCATCACCATCATTTCGACCGACATCGATTCGATCAGCGCCTGAACCAGGAGGTCACGCAAACGAACGTTTATCCTCATGTGGCCTTATTCACAAAGAATTTCAATCGCCTTCGGAAGACCGAAAAATCGTCCCTTCGAAAGCCGATGCAATTAAAACAGGGGTTTTTCTCAAATGCAACAAAAAACAACACCGGCCGTGTTTTTTTCCAATTTCACACGGTTTCTCGTTAGAAACAGAAGGCTATTTCCTTGACATACAACAAATGGGGAATAATTTAGATCATAATCGCATACTCGACTGGAGGGGCATATCATCATGAGATCGACGATCAAGACCGTGCCGGCCGTCAAGCGCCTCCGTTTCGTTACGGCCACGACCCTTTTCGACGGTCACGACGCTTCCATCAACATCTTCAGGCGGCTGCTGCAGGGCGCGGGCGCGGAGGTGATTCACCTGGCGCACAACCGATCGGCGGACGAGATCGTTCAGACCGCCATCCAGGAGGAGGCGCATGCGATCGCCGCCAGCTCCTACCAGGGCGGCCACATGGAGTTTTTCAAATACATGCGCGACCTGCTGGTACAAAGCGGTGCCGACCACGTGCGGATATTCGGCGGCGGCGGCGGGGTGATAACTCCCGAGGAAATACGCGAACTCGAGGAATACGGCATCACGCGCGTATATTCGCCCGAGGACGGGCAGATGCTCGGGCTCGAGGGAATAATCACGGACATGATGGAGCGCGCGGCACGGGCGGAGATACCGCCGCTTCCCGAAGACTGGCAGGCGCGTCTGAAAAAAAACGACAGCGTCGTCATCGCGCGTCTCCTCTCGCTCGCGGAATCGGGCCAGCGCGAAGAGCTGTCCGCGGCGCTCTCCTCGCCCGGCGGGGAACGTGTGCCGGTCATCGGCGTAACCGGCACGGGCGGATCGGGCAAAAGCACGCTCGAGGATGAGTTTATCCGGCGCTTCCTCGCACTCTATCCCGGAAAAAACATCGCGCTGCTCGCGGTCGACCCTTCCAAAAAGAAGACCGGCGGGGCTCTCCTCGGCGACCGGATCAGGATGAACGCCCTGCAGTTCGACCGCGTCTACATGCGCTCCATCGCCACCCGAAAATCGGAAGGAAGCCTGCCCTCCGGGCTCCATGACATGATAGCGGTGCTGCGCGCGGCGGCCTTCGATCTTATCATCATCGAAACCCCGGGCATCGGCCAGGGCGACGCCGGGATCTCAACGCACTCGGACTTTTCCATTTATGTCATGACCTCCGATTACGGCGCCCCCTCCCAGCTTGAAAAAATCGACATGATCGATTACGCCGACATGATCGTCATCAATAAATTCGACCACCGCAATTCTCCCGACGCGCTGCGCGACGTCCGCAAACAGTACCGGCGTGCGAGGAACGATTTCTCCACGACCGACGAGGCGCTCCCCGTTTTCGGCACCATGGCCAGCAACTACTACGACCGGGCACTGGACGTCTTCTTTGCCGCGGTTATCGATCGCCTGCGCGTGAAGGGTCTGGCGGACTGGCCGCCCGCCGAAAGCGGAAAGCGCACCGACGCGGGGACCGCCTCCCGGGGCATAATCCCGATGGAACGGTTCAACTACCTCTCCGAGATATCCGCGGCCGTACGGCAGTATCACGCACACACCGGCGAGACCGCCACCCTGCTCAGGGAGATGGACGCCGCCGACACGCTCCGCTCCTCCACCGATCCGCAGTTGAGCAAAACGGGCGAGCGGCTTGCAGCCGAAACCGCGGTGAAACTTGACCCCGAAATCGCCCTCCTGCTCGCACAATGGGAGCAAACGCGGCGGGCCTACGAAGAGGATACCCTTTCCATCGAGATGCGCGGCATAAAGATACATACTACACTGAAGGTGGAATCGCTCTCGGGGCTCAAGATCCCGCTCGTGGCGCTTCCACGCTACGACTCCCGCGCCGATCTCGTCAGATGGCTGAGGAGCGAAAACCTGCCGGGGCACTTCCCCTTTACCGCCGGGGTGTTCCCGTTCAGGCGCACCGACGAGGACCCCAAGCGCCAGTTCGCGGGAGAGGGCTCGCCCGGCCGCACCAACCGGAGGTTTCACTACCTCACCCGCAACGACACCGCCAAGCGCCTCAGCACGGCATTCGACTCGGTAACGCTCTACGGCCAGGACCCCAGCACGGTGCCCGACGTATTCGGAAAAATCGGCGAGAGCGGCGTGAGCATCTGCACCCTGGAGGACATGAAGGATCTCTACGCCGGGTTCGACCTTTGCGACGTCAATACCAGCGTCTCGATGACGATCAACGGACCGGCGCCCATCATGCTCGCCTTCTTTTTTAACACGGCGATCGACCGTGCCGGAGAGCGCTTCGCCGCGGAGCACGGGCATGCACCCTCCGAAGAGGAGCGCGAAAGGATACAGGCGGAGGTCCTTAAAACGGTCCGCGGCACGGTCCAGGCCGACATACTCAAGGAGGACCAGGGCCAGAACAGCTGCATCTTCTCCACCAACTTCGCCCTCCGGTTGATGGGCGACATCCAGAGCTATTTTATCGACAACTCGGTGCGCAACTTTTATTCGGTATCGATCAGCGGCTACCATATCGCCGAGGCGGGGGCCGCCCCGGTCACCCAGCTCGCGTTTACGCTGGCCAACGCTTTCACCTATGTGGAGTACTACCTTATGCGCGGCATGAAGATCGACGACTTCGCCCCCAATCTGTCATTCTTCTTTTCAAGCGGCATGGATCCGGAGTACAACGTGCTCATCCGTGTCGCACGCCGCATATGGGCCGTCGCCATGAAAGACTGCTACGGCGCCGGTCCGCAGAGCCAGCGGCTGAAGTGCCATATACAGACCTCGGGGCGGAGCCTCCACGCGCAGGAGATGCAGTTCAACGACGTGCGCACGACACTGCAGGCGCTTATGGCGCTCAACGACAACTGCAACAGCCTTCACACCAATTCCTATGACGAGGCCATCACCACCCCGACCGAGGAATCGGTGCGGCGCGCAATGGCCATACAGCTCATCATCGGCAGGGAGTACGGCATCTTTAAAAACCAGAACGGCCTGCAGGGGAGCTTCGTCATCGAACAGATGACCGACATGGTCGAGGAGGCGGTGCTCGAGGAATTCGACAGGATAAGCCGCCGCGGCGGCGTGCTCGGCGCCATGGAGAGTTATTACCAGCGCGGCAGGATCCAGGAAGAGTCGCTCGCCTACGAGCACAAAAAGCACTCGGGCGAATACCCGATTATCGGCGTCAACACCTTCAGGAATCCCGCCACGCTCGGCGAAGACTACGTGAGGCCCGGGATTCCGCTCAGTCGCGCCTCCTTCGAAGAAAAGATGTCGCGAATCGACGCACTCAGGGATTTCCACCGCAGGCACGCGGAGGCTGCCCCGGCGGCGCTGACCCGGCTCAAGGAGGTGGCCGCTACCGGGGCCAATATATTCTCCGAGCTCATGAATACCGCGCGCGTGGCGAGCCTCGGGCAGATCACACGGGCGCTGTATGAATCGGGAGGGAAATACCGCCGGACCATGTGATCGCCGCGATGTCAATCCCAATGATAGCGCACCACATTCGGTATCGTTCGGCGGGAATCCGGCAATAGTTTTGCGTTCCCGTATCACTCCCGATTGGTGCCGGTAAAATCCTGTTGCATCCGCCGCATCCGTGGTATACCCCGAATGCACGGCGGTACGCCCGGCAAAAGGAGGCCGTATGCGATCAAAAGCCTATGTACATCTCTATACAGGCCACGGCAAGGGGAAAACCACGGCCGCGCTGGGGCTCGCGCTCCGCGCCGCCGGCCACGGCATGCGAAGCATCATCATACAGTTCATGAAGGGACAGCATTACGGCGAGCTCGATGCGGTTAAAAGGCTCGACGGGCTCATTACGATCGAGCAGCACGGCAGCGCGGCCTTCTGCATGCCCGACGACAATAACGTCACCGAGCATCAACGCCTAGCCCGCGAGGCGCTCGAGCACGCGCGTGAAGTTCTCTACGGGGGCGTTTACCCGCTCGTCGTACTCGACGAGATCGTCACGGCATATCTGTTCAAGCTTGTACGACTCGACGAGATAATGGGGCTTTTGAAAGGCAGGCCCGCCGCCGTGGAGCTAATACTCACGGGGCGCGGCGCGCCGAAGGAGCTCATCGACGCGTGCGACCTTGTCACCGAGATGCGCGAGGTGAAGCATTATTTTACCGCGGGTGTTGAAGGCCGGAAGGGAATTGAGTACTGAGAGCGTAACGAAAATACCGGAGAAAAAATAAAGGCGAGGATTCGAATCCTCGCCTTTATTATATTCATTTACTGTTCTTCTTACTTGCTTACGATCTTCCTGGCGTCTCCAACCAGTGTTTCGACAACGGTAGGATCGGCAAGCGTCGAAATATCGCCGTACCCGGAAACGTTGAAGTCCGCAGCCGCGATTTTTTTGAGGATTCGGCGCATGATCTTTCCGGAGCGGGTCTTGGGAAGCGCGTCCGCCCACTGAATAACATCGGGAGTCGCGATGGGGCCGATCTCCTTGCGCACCTGGGCGACGAGTTCCTTCTTGAGCTCGTCGGTCTTCTCCACGCCGGTGTTCAGCGTTACGAACGCGTAGATCGACTGGCCCTTGATCTCGTGCGGATAGCCGACAACCGCCGCCTCGGCGACCTTCGGATGCGCGACCAGCGCCGACTCGACTTCGGCCGTTCCCATACGGTGACCGGAAACGTTTATAACGTCGTCAACGCGACCGGTGATCTGGTAATAACCGTCCTTGTCCCTGCGGCAGCCGTCACCGGTGAAATACTTGCCGGGGAACTGCGCGAAATAGGTGCTGAAGAAGCGCTCCTTTTTGTCGTCGCCGTATACGCCGCGCATCTGGCCGGGCCATGCGTAATCGATGCAGAGGTTACCCTCGCATACGCCCTCCAGGGGCTTGCCGCTGTCGTCGACGATCGAAGGCTTCACGCCGAAGAAGGGAACGGTCGCCATGGCGGGCTTGATGTCGATCGCGCCGGGAAGCGGGGTGATGAGAATACCGCCCGTCTCGGTCTGCCACCATGTGTCGACTATCGGGCACTGGCCGCGGCCGATCTTGTTATAGTACCAGTTCCATGCCTCGGGATTTAGCGGCTCGCCGACCGAACCGAGCAGGCGTATGCTGGTGATGTCGTGCTTGTCCACCCACTGGTCGCCTTCTTTCGCTATGGCGCGGATGGCGGTCGGGGCGGTGTAGAATATATTTACCTTGTACTTCTCGACGACGGCCCAGAAACGGCCGAAGTCCGGATAGCTCGGAACGCCTTCAAACATGACGGTCGTCGCGCCGTTGGCGAGCGGTCCGTATACGATGTAGGAGTGTCCGGTCACCCAGCCGATGTCTGCCGTGCACCAGTAAACGTCGCCGTCGTGGTAGTCGAAGATCATCTTGTGGGTATAGGCCACATAGGTGAGGTATCCGCCGGTGGTGTGCATAACGCCCTTGGGCTTGCCGGTCGAACCCGAAGTATACAGAATGAAGAGCGGCGCCTCGGCGTCCATCTCCTCTGCCGGGCAGTTGGCGTCGACTGATGCCATCTCGGTTTCGTACCACTTGTCTATCTTGTCGTTCCATTTTACCTGGACCTTGTCGCCCACGCGCTTCACGACGATGTGCAGGCGGACGTTCGGGCACTGGGCGATCGCCGCGTCGGCGTTGTCTTTCTGGGGAACCGCCTTCGCGCCGCGGAAGGTTCCGTCGCAGGAAACAATCACCTGGCTGTCGCAGTCGATGACACGGTCACGCAGGGCCTCGGCCGAGAAACCGCCGAACACCACCGAGTGGATCGCGCCGATGCGCGTGCTGGCCAGAATACCGATGGCGAGCTCGGGAATCATCGGCAGGAAGAAGGTAACGCGGTCGCCCTTCTTTACGCCGTTCTTCTTGAGAACATTCGCGAATTTACAGACCTCGGTGTGGAGTTCCTTGTAGGTGAACTTTTTGCTCTCATTGGGATCGTTGCCTTCCCAGATAAGCGCGACCTGGCCACCCCTCTTGTCGAGGTGCCGGTCGAGACAGTTGTAGGAAACGTTAACCTTGGCGCCGGTGTACCACGCTACCTTGAGCTCCTCGGGGGTCTTGCCGTAATTGCAGTCCATAACCTTGTCCCACTTCTTGAACCAGGTTATGTACTCCTCGGCGATCTTCGCCCAGAATGCGTTGGGATCGGCGACAGACTCCTTCCACTGTTTTTCATAGTCCGCGCGGCTCTTGATATACGCCTTCTCTCTGAATTTTTCCGGTACCGGATAAATCTCCTTAAGAGTAACTTCAGCCATCTAATACCTCCGAATTTTTTTTGGTTGCCGGTGATTTATTTATAGCCGCCCACCGCCCCGCCGCGGACGGTGCGCAAATAAACCCTTCACCAGGAACATTATTAGTTATTCTTACAGGGTGAGGCGGACTCCCTCGCATGGACATGCCCGCTTTTATTCACCCCGAAAACGTGCAAAAGTTGTTATTCGTTAATCCGCTTCTCGAGATACGAGGATATCATGCCGTCGTATTCCGATGTGCTTTTATAAACCTTTACCGCGAGCCTGAAGTTGGTCGACCGCGAAACATCGCCGCCGTTCTCTCTCATATCGTCCAGGACCGCGCCGTAATCGGCGGGGTCTATTACCACCGTAACGCTCTCGAAGTTCTTGGCGGCCGAGCGCAGCATCGCCGGACCGCCGATGTCGATGTTTTCGATCGCGTCCTCCAGCGTACATCCCGGCTTCGAGATGGCCTGCCTGAAAGGATACAGGTTAACCACCACCATGTCGATGGGTTCGATTCCGTGGACCTTCATGGTGGCCACGTGCTCCGGATTTGAACGCAGGCCCAGGAGCCCGCCGTGAACCTTCGGATGCAGCGTCTTTACCCTGCCGTCCAGCATCTCCGGGAAGCCGGTATGCTCGGACACGTCCTTTACCGCGAGCCCGGCGTCCCTTAAAATTTTCGCGGTCCCTCCGGTCGACAGGAACTCGACACCGAAGCCCGCAAGCTCCCGTGCGAACTCTATGGCGCCGGTTTTATCCGAAAGACTTATCAAAGCCCGTTTTATCTTTGCCATGTGATCTCAGCCGTTAAATTTGAATATTTAAATATTTATATGATTTCCAAATAGTATTGAATAATTTTTAATACATATTATTCAAATTTTGTATCCATTGAAACGGCTGTCGGCAAAATGACAAGCATTTTTTAAGAGACCTCCGCAGCCCCCAATTAAAAAAATTAACGCGCATATGCTCACTATGAACGACAAAGTGCATAGCTAATATTCATCGAATAGCGTACTCAAAGTATTCATACATACACCTCCACAAATCTGCGTGCTCTTGACTATACAATCCAGACTATGATTACCATGCATATACCGCTTTGTACTAATACTTTTTGCGGACCTCTCATCATTTAAAGACCGCCGGCACCGTACCGCCGGTCCACCGTCCGGGCAATCTCGCCGGGTCACGCGTGCCTCAAGCACCGTTCCCCGATTTTTTTAAAAAATTTCACATCCGATATTGACGATCGACCACAGGGGGGCTATATTACCAGTGTTGCATATTTATACTAATTCAGTATAAAAGTTTATAAATAATTCATGAAACCGGTAAAGCGCCAGAAAATCCTCGCGGCGGCGGAAAAGCTCTTCGAGCGCTTCGGCCCAGGGAAAACGGGGGTCGACGAAATCGCCGCGGCCGCGGGCGTCGCCAAGGGGACGCTGTACAATTATTTCGGCAGCAAGGAGGGGATCATCCGGGAGCTCATTTCGGATAAAATCGATCTCTTCGAGAGGGCACTGAAGGGCACACTCGACGATATAAGCGATCCACTGGAAAAACTGAAGTCCGCGGCCCTTGAGCGGTATCGCTTTCTTCGCCGCACGCCGTATATCGCGGCTATCATCCTCAACGAGGAAAACGACGTCGTCTCACGCGAGCTCGTGCGCTTCTTTGAAGATCGTCAGCGGGGCATCGTCGCGCGAATAATGGACGAGGCGCGCCGGCGGGGCAGAATACGCCGGTCGGACAGCGCAAGCGTCACCGACGGGGTAATCTACCTGTTAAAAGGCCTCGAATTCTCCCTTAAGAACCGGCTCGACACCGCCCGGTTCGAGGAGGTCGAAGCCGAAATCTCCCGGCTCATCACCTTCTTTTTTTCCGGCGCCGGGAAAGCCGCCGGAAAGCGTCAACTCTGAACCAGGAAAATCATCATGTATCTTTCAGCGGAACGCCTGTTTCTTCTGTTTTACCTTTTCTCGTTTACAGGATGGATGATCGAATCCGTCTACCGGACGCTTGACCGCAGGCGATTCGTCAATCCGGGATTCCTCCGCGGTCCGTACCTCCCGCTGTACGGAACGGGCGCGATCATACTGGTGCTCCTGTACTCGGCCATGCGGGATCTGCATCCAGCGCTGAGGGGCCTGTCGTATCTGGTCGCTCTCACGCTGGTCGAATACGTCGCGGGCCTGTTGCTGTTGCACGTTTTCAATCGCCGGTGCTGGGACTATTGCGACGAGCCGCTCAACCATCAGGGTCTTATCTGTCCAGGGTTCTCGCTGTACTGGGTCATCCTCGCGTTTATTTTCGAAAAGACGCTGTATCCGCTCTCGCTCCGGCTGGCACAGAGTATCGATATATCCATTCTTACGGGTCTTAATGCGCTCGCCCTGACGGTGATGGCGGTTGATTTCATGATCGCCTCGGGACTGGCGGGCGGGGTCCGTTCGTTCGCAGATCGGCTGCCGGTTTTCCCGCCGCGTTTTGCCCTTCCCCGGTATGTTCCGTTAGCGGTGGTCCATGTCAGTGAGGTTAATTCGCGGATCGCGTCGCGGATGCAGCAGCGATTCCTGGAATACACCCCGCCAAGGCGCGCGGTGTGTTCGAAGGCGCTGAAAGCGAAAACCCTCCTTATGGAACTATTCGGGCTTGACAGCACAGGCCTCGGGCAGGTGATGATCAGGCTTCCCGGCGGGAGACTCGTTAAAAAAATGATGCACATGGGGAAGAGGTTACAATGACGGCACGTAATTGGTCGGCGATCCAGAGCCATCCCGCGATCGCCATGGTGCTCGAAAGCGAGGAGTTCCAGCGGCTTGACGGCTACGCGCACCATGGTTCGGTCACGCGGAAGGAACACTGCCTGCAGGTGGCGCGCCTCACCTATTTCATGGCCCGCGGCCGGGGCCTCGATGCCGTGTCCGCCGCACGCGGGGCGCTTCTGCACGATTTTTTCTTCTATGACTGGCGGATCGACGGGCCAAGGCTCCATGGCTTCCGGCACCCGGCGATCGCGCGAAAGAACGCGCGTGAGCGATTTGCGCTGAACGCGATCGAGGAAGACGCCATCCTCCGTCACATGTGGCCCCTCACCCCCGTCCCGCC
>JALOTJ010000124.1 GCA_025457965.1 Spirochaetota bacterium
GATCGCCCGTTCAGAGGTCGACAGAATCGTTGCCACCGGGTACGGTCGAAACAGTGTGAGTTTCGCGGATTCGTCAATCACCGAAATTACCTGTCATGCAGCGGGAGCGCATTACCTCAATCCCCGCATCCGCTCCATAATCGATATCGGGGGACAGGACAGCAAAACCATTTCAGTGGATGATGCCGGCAGGGTCAAGGATTTCGCCATGAACGACAAGTGCGCCGCGGGAACCGGAAGATTTCTGGAGGTAATGGCGCGCGCGCTTGAGGTGGATCTTGATGAGTTCGGCACGCTTTCTCTCAGGTCCGTTAACCCGTCCAAGATAAGCAGTCTCTGCACGGTATTCGCCGAATCCGAGGTCATATCGCTCATATCCAAGGGCGAAATCCGTGACAATATAATCGCGGGGATACACGAGTCCATTGCGGCACGGGTGGTCGCCATGGCCAAGCGGGTTGGGGTGGTGCCGCCGATTATGATGACGGGCGGTGTGGCCAAGAACCGGGGTGTCGTGGACGCGCTCGAGAAAAAGCTCGGGAGCCCGATAGAGGTATCCGCGAGCGCACAGGAAAACGGAGCGATAGGCGCGGCCGTACTGGCGGCGGGGTTTCAACTCTGAGCGTGCGTCGCTCCGCAGGTCACAATTCCGGGGGTTGCTTCTTCCTGACCCTGAACAATCTCTCCCAGAACGCGATCTCTTCTGTATCGAGCTTCGGGTCGTCCTCTTTTTCGGGGATTTGCTCCTCCATCCATTTTTCCATGGCCCTATCGAGCATTTCTGCGAACTCTTCGCTTGTTTTAATCCGTGCGCGGTAGCGCGTAACGTAGCGGACGATGTCCTTGTCGGAGGTCACCACCGTGGTCATCCGGGGATTGAGGTCCTTCTTGATGAACTGCTTGATCAGAAAGTCCGCGCTGTATTCGAGCGAATAATAAATGTCGATTGTGCCAATCCGCTCATTTTTTATCTCGAGCAGTTTCTCCTTTTTGCCGTCGAATACGATCCGTATCTTGTCGCCGGTGAGCTTGATGTATTCCTTCAGTTTCTCGAGCAGGCCCCGCCGCGCGTCCGAAAGCCGTCCCTGGTACATGAGGCCTTCGAGGTCGGGGAATTTGTAGATGAGGTTGAATCCGTCGATAAGGTAGACCATACGAACCGGCTACAGGCTTTTGACGAATTTATCAATCCTTTTCATGGCGGTCCTGATGTTTTCCATTGAATTGGCGAACGAGCAGCGGATGTGGTTTGTCCCGCACGCGCCGAAAACCCCGCCCGGCACCACGGCCACCTTCTGCTCCTTGAGGAGCTTCATGGCAAACTCCTCGGAGTGAAGCCCGGTCGGCGAAACGTCCGGGAAAACATAGAACGCTCCCTGTGGCGAGAGGCACGGGAGTCCCGCTTCATTGAAACGGCTGACGATGTAATTGCGCCGCTTGGTGTACTCTGCGCGCATGTGAGCCACCTCGCGGTCGGCGTTCTGCATGGCCTCGATCGCGGCGTACTGCGAGATGGAGGGGGCGCAGAGAGCGGTGTACTGGTGTATCTTCAGCAGCACGTCGATGAGATACTGTGGTCCCGCTACATATCCAAGCCTCCAGCCGGTCATGGCGTGTGACTTGGAAAAGCCGTTGAGGTATACGGTGCGTTCTTTCATGCCCGGGAGGGAGATGATGGATCTGTGCTCGTTTTCGTAAATAATCGATGAGTAGATTTCGTCAGAGAAGACGATGAGGTTGTTCTCGATCGCAATGCGCGCGATGGCCGCCATGGTATCGGAGTCGATGCTCGAACCGGTGGGATTGGACGGGTAATTGAGCAGAATGGCCTTAGTTTTCGATGTAACCGCTTTTTTCAGGCGGTTTATGTCGATGCGAAAATTCTCGCCGGCGAAGGTCGGTATGGCAACTACGACGCCGCCGATGAGGCGGATATTGGCCTCGTAGGAAACATAGCACGGCTCGATGATGATGACCTCGTCGCCGGGATTGACGATGCTGCGGAGCGCGATGTCGAGGCCCTGCGACACTCCCATGGTAATGACTATCTCTTCCTCAGGGCTGTAGGAAACGCCGTGCTGCCTTTCGATGGCCGTGGTTATCAGGTTGCGCAGTTGGAGCAGGCCCCTGTTGGGCGTGTAATGGGTATACCCGTCCTTGATGGCGAAGATGCCGGTATCTGAAATTCTCCACGGGGTGACGAAATCGGGTTCGCCGACGCCGAGCGATATGCAGTCGGGGGTCGAATACACGATGTCAAAGAACTTGCGTATGCCTGAAGGCGGGATGTCCTTCGCCGCTTCAGCCAGCAGTGATTCGGGACTTCCCTTCTTGTTAACCAGAGTGAGTTTCACAGTATTCTCCTGAAATATAAAGACAACAGCCTGAGGCTGTGAACGAAATGCTCAAATAGAAAGCATCGCGGTATTAATAGCAATACTATTTTCGATTATTTTCTACTTTATTTTTTACAAAAGTCTGGACGCAAATGCGGTCAGTTTTTAATCACTTCGGAACCTTTTTATAATCCTCGAGGAACTTCGCAAGGCCGATGTCAGTGAGTGGGTGTTTGACGATGTTCTCGAACACGACGTAAGGGATTGTCGCGATATGGGCTCCCATAAGGGCCGCGAGCTTGATGTGGAGCGGGTTGCGGACCGAGGCAACAATGATCTCCGTTTCGAAACCGTAGTTGTCGTAGATTGTAACGATCTCATCGATAACATCCATCCCATCGGAAGATATGTCGTCGAGCCGGCCTACGAAGGGCGAAATATAGGTCGCACCCGCCTTCGCCGCCATGAGCGCCTGCAGGGAATTGAAGCACAGCGTAACGTTGGTCTTTATTCCCTCGCCGCTCAGCGTTTTGACCGCCTTGAGACCCTCCGCTATTAGCGGCACCTTGATGACCACGTTGCCGCCGATCTTGGCGAGCTCCCTGGCCTCTTGTATGATTCCGGCCGAGTCGGTGGCGATGACCTCGGCGGATACCGGTCCCTCGACCTCGCGCGCGATTTCGGTAAGCACCTCTATGTAGGGCCTTTTGATCTTGCTAACCAGGGATGGGTTGGTGGTGACGCCGTCGAGAATGCCGACCTCGCGGGCCTTTCTGATCTCGTTGATGTCTGCGGTGTCGATAAAGAATTTCATTTCGCGCGCTCCACTATTTTTATAGAGGCCAGCCTGTTTCGGCCAATGGCCCTCAGTACATGGGCTTGTAGTCGAACTGGTGCATCGCGGTGATGAATCGTACCGTGCGCGTCTTCGACCGCATTACGACGGAATGGGTCTGCGCGCCTCCGGAAACATACAGAACGCCCGGCAGAAGCTCCCCGTTGGTGATGCCCGTCGCCGCAAAGACGATATTGCCCTTCGCCATATCGCCGATGCCGTATATCCTGTCAAGGTCTTTCTCCCCGGTGTCGAGCACCATTCTTTTGTCGTCCTCGTTACGGTAGACGAAGCGGGCCTGGATGTCTCCACCGAGGCATTTGAGTGCCGCAGCGGCGACCACTCCCTGCATCGCACCGCCGCTTCCCATCAGGATGTCGATCGCCTTGCCGTCCATGGCCGTCGCCACCGCACCCGAGATGTCGCCGTCATTGATGAGTTTGATGCGTGCACCCGTTTGCCTGATGCTCGCGATCAGATCGCGGTGGCGTTCTCGGTCGAGCACGCATACGGTTACATCCTCGATATATTTGTCCTTTGCGCGCGCTACCCTTTTAATGTTTATCTCCGGAGGCTGGGTGATGTCCACGACGCCCCTCGCCTCGGGCCCGACAGCGATCTTTTCCATGTAGATCTGGGGTGCGCTGAAAAGGGAGTCTTTTTCGCCCATGGCGATTGCGGTAATCGCGTTGTTCCCGCCGTTCGCACAGGTTGTTTTGCCGTCGAGTGGATCGATGGCAATATCGACTTCGGAACCGGAGTTGGTGCCGACGATCATTCCCCTGGCGAAGGGACTGTTGCCGTATTCGCCGCCGCTTACGATCCGACCCCGTATCGAGACCGATAAAAAAACCTGGGCCATGGCCTCGGTGGCCGCACGATTGGCAAGTTCCGCGTCACCCCTTCCCATCAGCCTGCTTGCGTACAGCGCGGCCGCTTCGGTGACGCGCACCACTTCAAGTGCGAGGTTTCGGTCCATGTGCCCTCCGGAAGCGCGGATTAGCCGTCGATGAGCGACGAGTACAGCCTAATCTTCCGGCGGATATAATCAAGCGAATATTCATTTTCCCAGTATCGCCGGTCAAGGGAGAGTTCCCGGTAGGTGGCGAGGATCGAGGCCCATGACCTTCTCAACAGGAGTTCGTTCCTTTTCATGAGCTCGATGTTGACGATGAAGAGGCGTCGGTTGAAGAGCGAGATAAAACGGCTGCCGGTAGCCGGTATACTCACGTCCTCCCCCTCGATTCCGGTGATCAGGGTTTTTCCATCGCGGGTGGTATGTAGACAGATCACCTGGTCGTTTAGAAACGAAAGCGTTGCGGCGTAAGGAGAATAGGTAAGCGAGGTGTTCAGCGACGAGGAGAGCAGCGTGGAGGCGGTTCTGCTGCGCACATCATAGCGGCGCACCGAAAAACTGCCTGGAGACCCCGAGCGGAAAGCGATGGTATGCGCGTCCACCCAGAATGTCTCGGAGGCCGAACTGATGCCCGGGATCGGGAAGGAGGTTCGGACGCCGTAGAGCCGTGCCGCATAGCTGCCGCCGCCACCACTGATGACAAGCGTGTTACGCCGGTCCGGGGAAAGCAGCGCCATGGTTGTTGCGCCCGGTACGGCGATATCGGCATACCGCCGTTTTTCAATAAGGAGCCTGGTTCTGCCGGTATCGGGATAATACTCGGTGATTCCGGCGGAGGACTCGTAGACTATGGCCGGTTCCCCCGACGGGATATCGAAGTCGAGGAAACCGGTCTGCGTGGGCAGTATGCTTGTCTTTCCCGTTCTGAATGAGTAGATGACGGTCTCACCGCTCGGAACGACGTCCTCTTTGCGTATCAGTCGCTTGAGGGCGATAAAGCTTCCATCAGGGCTCGCGCGCGCAGCGGTAATGACACCCGGAATGCGGGTGCGCTCGGTCCGTCGCTGCCGGTATGCATTGTATTGGAAGAGAATGTTGCCGGCGAGCCCGGGGACTTCCTGGATATAGAAGAGATCCGACCCGGACAACCATCCCGCGAATACGACATCGCGGTCCACCAGGTGCGCCTGCACGCTCTGATAGACGTCAAGCTTTTGTATGGCGAGATGCTGGGCGCGGAGCGAATCCTTCTTGAAATAGAGCTCGTCCAGGTTTATGTCCCGCGCGCGGAGCTCCGCCGGGAGCAGCAGTAAAAAACAGACTAATGACAGTCGGAACAAGCGCGGATTATTCCGACGGCCGGTCCGCTTTATCGCTTTTAACCGGATCGACCGGTTGCTCGGCGGTTTTTTCGGATGCGTCTTTTATGACATCCGGCTCAGTGGCCTTTACCGGCTTCTTCCGCGGGACAGGAGGTATGGTGAACTTCTGTCCGGGGAAGATGAGGTCGGGATCCTTGATCTTGTCCCGATTGGCCACGTAGATGAGCGGCCACAAACGTGCGTCGCGATAGACGTACAGCGATATGCGCCACAGGCAGTCCCGCTTTTTCGGGTTGAATTTAACGACGTATTCCTTGACCGAGGGTTGAACGTAAGCCGTATCGTCATCCCCCGGGAATAATAACGCCGTATCATCCTTTTTTACGCCGGGTTTTTCTCCTGCGGCAAGCCGCTTCTCGTCGGCCCTCTTTTCGATGGCGATCGCCATAGCGTTCAGGATCGCGATGGCCTCCCCGGATTTTTCGATGGAATTCTGAAAGGCCCTGTTTTCGAGGTGTGCTTTGCTCTCGCCGATCAGCGTACCGGCGCTCTGGATTTCAGTCGCGTATTCCTCAACCTCGCCGAAGTCTTTGGCCTTTACGAGCGCGGCTTCGGCCGCGGTAATACTCTCGCGGGCAAGCGCCTCGTAGGTCTTTTCGGAGGCCGCGGCCAGAAGCTCGTCACATCCGGCCAGGGCTGCGGCGGCCTCTTTGATCGAGTTTTGGGCAAGCGCTTCTTCCGCTTTTACGAGCTTTTCATCGATGGCAGTAAGCTCGGCGGCGGCGAATTCGGTCCCACGGTTTTTTTTAAGCTGCTCGGACTCAGTGCGGATGCGGTCCATCTCGCTTCGTATTCCGGGAAGGCCCGCCATGGCCTTTACTTTCGCAGCGGCGCTCTGCCGTTTGGATTCGAGCGATGCAAGATGGGACTCCCAGTGGGCCTGTTCGGTTGACCGCTCCACCGCCAGTTTAAGCGAATCCCCCGCCGCGGCGAATTCCTCCGGGGCCAGTTTCTCGGCGTAGAGCGCCTCCGCCTCGGCGTACTCGTTTCGGGCTCCTT
>JALOTJ010000125.1 GCA_025457965.1 Spirochaetota bacterium
CGAGAAACTTTCGCGCACCTCGCTCCGCGAAGCCGAGAAGGTCGTCGAGGAAATCGTAAATGACCTCAACACCACGGAAATAGAGGCGGTTGATCTATTGAAAGATCTCAAAACCCACGATGAGTACCTGTACAATCATTCAGTAAACGTTGGGGTTCTCGCCGCGATTTTCGCCAAAAAGCGGGGCAATCTCTCGCTCGACGAAATTAAATACATCACCCTCGGCTCATACCTGCACGATATCGGCTCCACCCGGATCGACAGGCAGCTGCTCAATAAAGAGGGAAAGCTCAATATCACCGAAGTGCAGAAAATGAAACGCCACCCTCAGCTGGGTTATGAAATTTTAAAGAATATCGAGAGGGTGAGCCCGATCGTGTTACAATCCGTTCTTTTCCATCATGAAAAATTCAATAACCGGGGATATTACGGACTGCCATACGAAAACCTTCCCGACTTCCCCAAGATAGTGTCGATCTGCGACATCTACGACGCACTAACCTCGAAGCGGCCCTTCAGGGAGGCCGTGTCCGTCGAAAACGCCCTCAGGGCGATCGTCAATACCATTGACGTGCATTTCGATTATGAAATAATCAGTGATTTCATCAACAAGATCGCCCCGCTGCTCAATCACTCGCAAAGCTTCTATACCAAAAACGATTTCTGCGAGCTCAACACGCAGGAGCTTGCCATGGTTCGCTCGCTTGGCACGAAAGACTACCTCCAGCCGAAGGTTACGGTCTTTTGTAAATTTGTCAGGGAAAGCAACAGGCTGGCCGTCAACTTCTACCAGAAGCCGATACAGGTTGACCTTGAAAAAGACCCGCAGCGAAAACTCTCGAAGATCATCAGCAACGAGTCGCAGATCGCGGCCATCAGGAAAAAACTTGAAGAGCGTGACTTTTTTTAGTCCAGAGGCTCCCTGAAGAACGGCCGAATCGACCTTTCACGATTCCAGGCCTCAAGGCTGAAAAGCTCCCTTTCGATCCGTACGGCCTCATCCTCTTCCTGGCTGGAGAGGGCTCCTTTTTCGAATACGCATTCAAGCCTTTCCTCAAACGCGCGCGCCATTCTCCCGGAAAGGTCGGAGGCGAATCCCGTCTCCAGCGCCCGTTCCCCGACCAGCCGGTGCAGCGAAGTCACGCGTCCTTCAGGCGCACTGGAGGGCCCGCCCGGTGATTTTTCCTTCGCCACGTTCAACAGGCGGAACATCCTTTCGGTATCGACACCGATCAGCAGCGTACCATGCTGGAGCAGTACGCCGTCCCTCCTGGTCTGGGCGCTTCCCGACACCTTGGCCCCCTCCACCAGAACGTCGTTGACCGGGGCGAATTCCGCGTTCAGCCCGAGGCCCCGCAGGGTGTCGACAATCGGTGCGCAGAGCAGCCTGTATGATTCGCGGATGGATTGCGGCGCCATGGGGTGTGAAAGAGGCACGAAGACGCTGTAGGTAAGCTCATGCTCGTGGAGCACGGCGCCCCCGCCGGTGATGCGCCGTATAACGGCAACGCCCTCCCGGCTGCATTCCTCCTCGCGCACCTCCTCCTCTATCCTCTGGAAGTAGCCGATCGTAACGGCGGGCGGGTCCCACGAGTACAGCCGGAGTGTAGGCGGGCACGCTCTGCATGACAGCGAATGAAGAATAGCGAGATCGACCGCCATGTTGTACCCACCCCGCCGTGGAGGATCGATAATAAGGCGCCAGGTCTGCATTATGGCCGTTTCTCCGCGTCGCGGCCTGAGGCGGCCGCGACCGTTGCTCGTGCGATGCTCTCTATTGACAGGCCGACGAGCTGGATATTCCCTGCATCGACCGCCTCCCGCAGTCGGCACAGGACCGTGTTCAATTCCGGGATTATTCCGCAAAGCGCCCCTTCAATTCTGGACACTCCCTCCTCCGGATATATGAAGAAGTCGCCGGTGAACCGAACGTCTCGAATTACATCGCCCGCCATTTCTATCGAAACCCGAAGGAGTTTTTCGCCCGGCGCTTTAACGACCGATGTATGCATTTCACCGCCCCGCGAGCTCGCCCGCGCGGTAGGAGCTGCGCACCATAGGGCCTGCGAGTACCCGGGCAAATCCCATTGATTCGGCAAACAGTCGTATCGATTCGAACTCTTCGGGAGTGTAGTATTTTGCGACGGGGTGGTTTTCCTTTCGGGAGCGGAGGTACTGCCCGACGGTCAGGCCGGAACAACCGGCGCGGCGAAGGTCCTGCAGCGTCGCGTTGATATCATCGATCGATTCTCCGAGCCCCGCCATGAGGCCCGATTTGACCGGTATTCCGGATAAGGCCGCGCGTGAAAGAAGCCTGAGAGACAGACCGTACTCACCTTGAGGGCGGAGGGCGGGAAAGAGCGGGCCCACGGTTTCAATATTGTGATTGATGACGTCAGGACCGGCCGCGATAACGCGTTCAAGCGACCCCTCCATGCTCGCGCGAAAATCGGGCACAAGCACTTCGACCCGGCATGACGGCGAAAGCCTCCGTATGGCCGATACGGTTTCGGCAAAAATGGCGGCGCCGCCATCCGGCAGGTCGTCCCGCGTAACCGAGGTGATGACCGCGTATTCGAGACCGAGCTCTGCGACGGCGCGCGCCACGCGGCCCGGCTCGTCCGGGTCCGGCGGCGCGGGCTTCCCGTGCCGGACCGCGCAATAGCGGCAGTTCCGCGTACACAGATTACCCATAATAAGGAAAGTTGCGGTCCCGCCGCAGAAACATTCGCCGATGTTGGGACAGCGTGCCTCCAGGCAGACGGTGTGAAGGCCTTCTCGTTCGATGACGCCTTTTACACGCACATAATCGGCACCGCCGGGTATCTTCAGGCTGATCCAGCGGGGTATACGCGCGCTTACCCCTCCCATTTGAGTACCGGTTTGCGCGCCGCGAGCACCGCATCCACCTTACGCACGGGAGTTGAGTGCGGCGCACTCTTGACGATTTCGGGATCGCTCTCCGCCTCCCGTTTTATGGCAATCATCGCCGCGGCGAAGGATTCCAGTGTTTCCCTGTTCTCGGTCTCGGTCGGTTCGATCATGATAGCCCCGGGGACGAGGAGCGGGAAATAGACCGTGGGCGCATGGAAGCCGAAATCGAGGATTCGCTTGGCGATATCGTTGGTGGTGACGCCGTTGGGCATGTCCTTATCGTTCAGGACGAACTCGTGCTTGCATATCCGGTCGATCGGCAGATTATATTCCTTGCGCAGGAGTGATAGCAGATAATTGGCGTTGAGCACGGCGGTATTCCCTGCGTCGCGGATGCCTTCGGGCCCCAGCATACGGATGTACGCATAGGCACGGAGCGCCACTAAAAAGTTACCATAAAAAGAGTGAATCCGGCCGATGGAATCGAGCCGGTTTTGGTCGAGGTAAAAGCCGTCCTTGCCCTTCAGCACAACGGGGACCGGCAGGAAGGGCTCGAGTTCGTCACTGACCCCCAGCGGGCCCGAGCCCGGGCCGCCGCCGCCGTGCGGCGTTGAAAACGTCTTGTGTAAATTTATGTGCATCAGGTCGAAGCCCATAGCGCGCACCTTCGCCACGCCGAGTACCGCGTTGAGGTTCGCGCCGTCGCAATAAAAAAGCGCGCCCCTGTCGTGCAGGACACGGGCGATTTCAACGATGTTGCGGTCGAAAAGACCGAGCGTATTGGGACTGGTGAGCATCATTGCCGCCACGTTGTCATCGACCATTGCGGCAAGTTTGTGCAGGTCAACATCGCCTTCGGCGGTCGACGGCACCTCCCGCACCTGGAAGCCGCACATGGCAACCGATGCGGGGTTGGTCCCGTGCGCGGAATCGGGAATGAGGATGACGCCGCGATTTTCGCCCTTCTTTTCGAAATATTTCTTTATCACCATCACCCCGGCAAGCTCGCCGTGGGCCCCCGCCGCGGGAGCGAACGAGAAGCGCCGCATCCCGGTTATGGCGGCGAGATACTCCGACAGGTCGTACAGCACCTCGAGCGACCCCTGCGAGAGGGCCGGCGACGACAGTGGATGAAGCGACGTGAAGCCCGGAAGCGCGGCGACGCGCTCGTTTATCTTGGGATTGTATTTCATGGTGCAGCTTCCCAGCGGATACATTCCGGTATCAACACCGAAGTTCATCCTGGAAAGGGCCGTGTAATGCCGAACGATATCAACCTCTCCCACTTCGAGAAGGTCAACGCCGTCATTGCACATGGCCGCGGGGATGGGATCCGTGTCGGCAAGTTCCCACGACGGCACGGCGTAAGCGCTCCTCCCGCATCTGCTCTTTTCAAAAATTACCGGCATGTCGCCACCTCATCCTGAAAATTCCAGCAATCAATATTCCGCCTGTCCCGCATGGCGGACGGCCCGGATACGGATTTACCGGGAACACCGCGCAACCGCTTCAGCGAAGGCGTCTATTTCCGCGGGGCTCGTCATCTCCGTACAGCAGACGAGGATACAGTCTGCGTATTCCCCGTAATAATCTCCAAGGTGCACTCCGGGAACAAATCCTTCTTCCTCCAGTCGCTTCATCACGACCGGCGCTTTTTTGATCCTTACCGCGAATTCGTTGAAATAGGGCCGGTCAAATATCGGTAAAAATCCCTTCGATGCAAGCAGCGTTTTGCATCGTGCGGCGAGCCGGTGGTTGAGTTCCGCAAGCGGTCGTATGGCGTTGCCAAGCGCGGAAAGGTAGATCACGGCCCGGAGTGCGCAGAGTCCCTGGTTGGTGCAGATGTTAGAGGTAGCCTTCTCGCGGCGTATGTGCTGTTCGCGCGTCTGGAGCGTCAGCGCGTACGCCTCCTTTCCGTCCGCATCGACCGTTTTTCCCACAAGTCGGCCGGGCATGCGGCGCATGAATTCGCCCTTTGCAGCAAGGATGCCGAGCGCCGGCCCGCCATATCCGACGGGATTTCCGAATGACTGCGCTTCACCGCAGAGGATGTCCACGCCGAGCTTTCCCGGCGCGGCGAGCAGACCTAAACTGTGGGGCTCGGTCACGACCATGATGCTGTGCGCCTTTGCGGCATGGGCGGCCCCGCTTATCACCGCTACGTCCTCCAGGCAGCCAAAAAAATTGGGGTTCTGGGTGACCACCGCGGCCGTGGCCGTGTCAAGCGCTCCAGCGAGTGCGGATGTATCCATCACCCCCTCTGCCGAAGGCAGTATACGCAGTTCAAGTCCGTTCGCACGGCAATATGTTTCGAGCACGGCGCGATAATGGGGATGCAGTGCGTCGCCGGCCAGCACCGATTTTTTTCCCGAAACGTGGGCCGACATGAGCACCGCCTCGGCAAGCGCCGTCGCGCCGTCGTACATGCTCGCGTTGGCAACGTCCATGCCCGTGAGTTTGCATACGAATGTCTGGAACTCGAAAATGGCGGTCAGGGTGCCCTGGCTCACCTCCGCCTGGTAGGGCGTGTACGCGGTGTAGAATTCCGACCGCGAGGCGAGCGCGTCGACCACCGCGGGCATGTAGTGAACATAGGCCCCTGCGCCTGCGAAACAGCGCCCGGGGCGGTTTTTCGCCGCCAGGTCCTCGATGAGACGCATGATCTCTATTTCTGAGAGCGCGGACGGCAGGTCGAGCTTCTCCCTGAGCCGCAGGGCGTCGGGGATATCCGCAAAGAGGTCGTCGACGTCGCGAACGCCGATGGACCCAAGCATGACGCTGCAATCGTCGTCGGGGCTGCACGTATAGTTCATGTCACTTCTCCGATTCGATGTGGGCGGTGTACGCGTCGGCGTTCATAAGGCTTTCGAGCTCGCCGGGTGATTTAACTTCGATCTTAAAGATCCAGCCTTCGCCGTAAGGGTCGCCGTTAAGAAGCTCCGGCGAATTCTCGAGCGCAGTGTTGACCCCGGCGATTCTTCCCGAAACCGGCGAATATACGTTAGATACCGCCTTTACGGACTCGACCACCCCCACCTGCTCCCCCTGCGCCACCTCCATTCCGGCCTCGGGCAGTTCGACGAAGACGATGTCGGTAAGCATCTCCTGGGCGTGATCGGTGATGCCGCAGGTGGCGTTGAACTCGTCGTCCATGCGAATCCACTCGCTGTCCCTGGTGTACCTTAAATCTTCCGGTATCTGGCTCATGTATTCCTCCGATGTATTTCTCCGGACCTGGCCGGAAATGGATACCCGACTTTATGCAAATTTTGATCGTATCGGATTTCTCACCGCGTGCGGCGGGAAATCCTTTCATTGCCCGGCTTCGCGACAACCCTGATACTTTCAAGTGATGTGCCGGAGTC
>JALOTJ010000126.1 GCA_025457965.1 Spirochaetota bacterium
GATCGAAGAAGTACAAGGAAAACCCTCCTCCCGCCGACTGGGACGGGGTTTTCATAATGACCACAAAGTAGAAGAAGGAAGGGCATGACTAAAAAGATCATCCAGGTCAGCACCAACCCCGTCTATGAAAGCGGGATGATCGGCACCGTTTTCGCAAAGGACACGGAATTCTTCGGGGACCTGGTGTTCAAAAAGTCCCTCCAGATCAACGGCTATTTCGAGGGTGAAATCGTTTCCGAGGGATTTCTGGTTGTGGGCGAGGGCGCCGTTGTAAAGGCGAACGTAAAGGCCCGTACCGTGATCATACACGGTACGGTCCATGGAAATATCGAGGCGGTGGATCGGCTCGAAATACAGTCCAGCGGCAAGCTGTACGGCAATATCAGAACATCCAAACTTAAAATTGCCGATGGCGTCGTCTTCGAGGGAAAATGCGAGATGGTCAAGTCACCCGCCGGGTCAGCCCGGAAAGAGGAAGAAGTGAAGCTGGAAACGGCCTAGTCTTCTTTTCTCTCCATTATCCCGGGGCGGCGACTAAAAATCGCCGCCTTTCGACTTTTACGGCCGGCGAGCGCCGTATCCGGCGTCAGGGAGGTGATCGGTCATGAAACGCACCGAAGCCAGGCATTACAATAAAGGGCGGGAGGGCAGGGTCGATTGTGTTCTCTGCCCGCACAACTGTACGATAACGGACGGGAAATCCGGGATCTGTGATGTGCGTGCCAACATCGGCGGAACCCTCTATTCGAATATTTACGGCCGGGTAAGCTCGATCGCCATGGATCCGATCGAGAAGAAGCCCCTGTATCACTTCCATCCGGGCAGTTCCATACTTTCCATCGGCACCGTCGGCTGTAACATGAAATGCTCGTACTGCCAGAACTGGCATATCTCGCAAAACACCGCGGCGTCGACGTCGTATTACGAGCCTTCGGCGATTGTACGAAGCGCCGTGCGGGAAGGCTCTATCGGCATCGCCTATACCTACTCCGAGCCGATCGTCTGGTTCGAGTACGTGATGGACTGTGCGAATGAGGCCCGTAAGACCGGTCTGAAAAACGTGCTGGTCACCAATGGCTTTGTGAACCCTTCACCGCTCGAGGAGCTCCTGGGCCTGGTCGATGCCATGAACATAGACCTGAAGACCTTCAGGGACGAGACCTATAAAAAGTACCAGAAGGGACGACTCCAGCCCGTGCTCGACACCATAACGAGCGCCCACGGGAAGTGTCACATCGAGCTCACCACGCTCATCGTCACCGGCATTAACGACGATATTGCCGAGATGCTCGATATTATCGACTGGATAGCCTCGATAGACCGCGGGATACCATGGCACGTGTCGAGGTATTACCCCAATTACCGCCACCAGGCTCCTCCGACGGAAATCGAATTCATCATGAACGTATACGGGGAAGCGCGCAAAAAACTCGATTTTGTTTACTGCGGCAACATCCCCGGCGTTCATAACGGAAGCGACACCATGTGTCCGTCGTGCGGCGCGATTGTCATCGGGCGCAGCGGCTATTCGACGAGAATCATGGCGCTCGATGACGGCCGCTGCGGGCATTGCGGGACGGACCTTGGGATCAGGCGGTAGCCGGATGGACCGGGTCTCCCAGGAAAATGTGAAAACGCGTCGTGAGGGATGTTGATGAAACCCGGGCAACTGCAGAGAATATCCGACTACTGTTATGAAATACCGCGAGATGCGCGCAGGGGGATGCGTGTGCCGGCCCGTATCTACGCGAACGAGGAGATCCTCCGTTCAATGGACGACGCGGTGTTCGAGCAGGCGACGAATGTCGCCATGCTTCCCGGCATCCTGAAATACGCGCTCTGCATGCCCGACGGCCATTCAGGCTACGGTTTTCCAATCGGCGGAGTGGCGGCGGTCGACCCCGAAAATGGCGGCGTAATCTCGCCGGGCGGCATAGGATTCGACATCAACTGCGGCATCCGCCTGCTGGCCACCTCGCTTACGCTCGGCGAGGTGAAAGCTCATATCCAGCCGCTCGTCGACAGGCTTTTCGCGCGCGTGCCGGCGGGAGTCGGGGCGGCGGGAGAAATCACGCTTAAAGGTTCTAAGCTCGATGAGGCCATGACAAAGGGGGCGCTCTGGGCAGTCCAGAACGGGTTCGGCGTCCAGGAGGATCTTGAATACTGCGAGGAAAACGGCTGTATGGAAGGGGCCGATCCGGAGGCCGTATCGCACAAGGCCAGGGAGCGCGGGAAAAGCCAGACGGGCACACTCGGCTCGGGCAATCATTTCCTCGAGATACAGGTCGCGAAGAAAGCGGGCATAAGCGACGAAAAAACCGCACGGGCCTTCGGCATCGACCGCGACGACCAGATACTGGTGATGATACACTCGGGCAGCCGCGCCACGGGGCACCAGATCGCCACCGATTATCTCCAGCGTTTTCTTTCGGTGCAGCAGCGCTACGGAATAAACCTGCCCGACCGCGAGCTGGCCTGCGCGCCGCTGTATTCCGAGGAGGGCCGGGCGTACTTCGGCGCCATGAACTGTGCCATAAACATCGCCTTTCTCAACCGTCAGCTCATCATGCACCGGGTGCGCGAGGTGTTTGCCGATTATTTTAAGAAGAGTCCGCGCGAGCTCGGACTGCGGCTCGTCTACGACGTATGCCACAATACGGCCAAGCTCGAAAGCCACGAGATTGATGGCGGACCGCGGAAACTCCTGGTACACCGCAAGGGGGCCACACGCGCGTTCGCTCCCGGCATGAGGGGAATACCCGAACGCTACATGCCGTACGGCCAGCCGGTGATCGTCGGCGGCAGCATGGAGACCGGATCGTATCTCTGCGTCGGGACCGCCCGGGCGAGTGAGAGCTTTTTTTCGACGGTGCACGGTAGCGGCAGGCTCATGTCGCGGACCCAGGCCAGGAAGCAGTTCAATGGTCGCGACCTGCAGCGCAGTCTTGGCGAAAAGGGCATTCATATCCGTACGGCCTCGTTTTCGGGGCTCGCCGAAGAGGCCGGCGGCGCGTACAAGGACATCGACGAGGTTGTCGGCGCGGCCTTCGGCGCGGGGCTCTGTGCTCCGGTTGCGCGGCTTGTGCCTCTCGGCAACGTAAAGGGGTAGACCACATGCCGTTTGAAACGATTGAGGACGTTACCAGTGCCGATGTCGCCGTGAGGGTTACGGGACGCTCGACAGGGGAATTGTTCATGTCGGCCGGGGAGGCCCTGCGTGCGATTATGCTCCGGGATCCCGGGCGGCCTGCGGCAGGCACGGAATTATCCTTCGAGCTGCGCGCTGTATCGACCGAGATGCTTCTTTTCGCGTTTCTCGAGGAGCTTTTGTTCCACAAGGACGCCGATTCCCTGCTCGTCATCCCGTCGATGGTGGACGTGGAGCACGGTCCTGACGGCGCGTCATTGCGATGTGTCGCGATCGCCGAGCCGATCGATCCCGGAATCCATGATTTTATCGTCGACGTTAAGGCGGTAACCATGCATCGGTTTTCGGTTGCCCGTGTAAACGGAGTATGGACGGCGACGATCGTCTTCGACGTTTAAGAACATACAAAAGGTTGACAATCGCGCTGTATTTGCCTTGATGGTGGCCATACGGGCGATGCTTGGACTGCGCAGTCTGCGCGGCACGGTGAACATCTGGTGAAGGGGAACATGCATGGCGCTGATCATCGACGGGAAGAAGATAGCGGGGGAAATTCGGGACGGGATACGCAGCGAAGTGCTCGCCCTTAAAGAGCGCCACGGGGCGGTGCCGGGGCTGGCGGTGGTGCTGGTGGGGAACGACCCGGCCTCGTCGGTCTATGTCCGCAACAAGGGGAAGGCCTGCGAAGAGGTTGGTTTCGCGTCGTTTCAATACACGCTTCCCGAAACCACCGATCAGGGGGAACTGGTTTCACTGGTCGACGAGCTGAATGCCCGAAAGGATGTCGACGGCATCCTCGTACAGCTGCCGCTCCCGAAGCGGATCGACGAGGCGGCCATCATCAACCGTATCGATCCCCGCAAAGACGTGGATGCCTTCCATCCCGCCAACGTCGGGAAGATCCTCATCGGCGACGAAGACGGTTTCCTGCCCTGTACGCCACAGGGCTGCAAGGTCCTCATCAACCGCGTCGTGCCAGGCCTGAAAGGTAAACATCTCGTGGTGGTCGGTCGCAGTAACATAGTGGGCAAGCCAATGGCCGCCATGATGGTCCAGAAGAAAAAGGACGCCGACTGCATCGTTACCGTCTGTCACACGGCCGCTCCCGATATCTCGTATTACACACGCCAGGCGGACGTGCTGGTGGTGGCGGCGGGAAAAGCCGAGATGATCACCGGCTCGATGGTGAAGGAAGGGGCGGTGGTCATCGATGTCGGGATGAACAGGATCACCCATCCGGATGACCCCTCGAAGACGAAGCTGGTAGGCGACGTGAAGTTCGACGAGGTCGAGAAGATCGCCTCGGCCATCACCCCGGTTCCGGGGGGCGTCGGCCCCATGACGATCGCCATGCTGCTCGCGAACACGCTCAAGGCCTTCAAACTCCACCGCGGAGTGCGGTGAGAAACCTATGGTCCCAGGGGGAGAGGTCTTTGTTAAACAATTGGGGGATACCGTATGGAGTATGACAGCAGCGAAAAAGCCCGCGGAGTGCGCGGACCCGATGAAAAATTGCTCGTTTTCGAAGATCTCGTTCGGTGCGATGAACGCTCGATCTGCTTGATCCTGCGAGAGGTTGAGGCGCTGGATCTTACGAAAGCGCTCAAGGGGGCCGGCCCGGCCTTGCAAAAAAAAGTGTTTGCCACCATGGGAAACCGGGGCGCATGGCTCATCAAGGAAGACATGAAATATCTGGGTAACCTGCCTCGCGAGGAGGTGGAGCAGGCACAGAACATCATTATCGCCGTCGCGGCGAAGCTGGAAGATGCAGGGGAGATCGTCATTCCCCGGCAGGATTAACGGGCTCCTCCATTCACCTGGGGGCTTTATCCTCCGGCGGCCCCTGGGCCGCTGTCTCATGGATACCCGCTCATCAGATGGTTGACCGCCATGCATAAAAAAGCCCCGCCGTAGAGCGGGGCTTTTTTATGTCTCAGTTCGAAACAGGGATCAGGCGTGCGCGCCGCCGTCGCCGTGTCCGTCCTTGTCCAGATGCGGGAAGAGCGGAAAAAACCGTGCGAAGGCCATGTAGATGAGCGTCATGCAGGCGAGCGAACCGAGGAAGACGAACCATTCCTGAATGGTCGGATTGTACGCGGTGAATCCTTTCCACGGGAAGTTCGGCACCGAGAATCCGTGCAGCACCGCCTCTATCTTGCTCATCGCGATCGCCGACACGCCGGCGATGAGGCCGGCCATGAAGTATTTCTCCTGTTCGCGGAGTTTCGCGACGTTGAAGACCGCGATCGGCACCAGGCAGAGAAGTAGCTCGGCGATGACGACCCACCAGCCGTAATATCCGCCGAGGATGTCGGCGTAACTGCGGTCGGCGAGCGGCGCGTACCTGGTGAAGAGGCTGTAAATGTCGTATGACCTGAATATAAGATAGAACACGAACATCACTCCCGAAATACGGGCCAGCGTCATGAAGGTTTCCTTCGGAGCCACTTCCTTCTTCATGATCTTTCCGGCGATCTTCGGGATGAGCATCATGAACGCGGTGCCCCCCGCCGTCGCCGCGACGATTGCCAGGAAGAAATAGTGCGGGCGAAACCAGCCGGGCTTGCCGTAGAGGACGCCCCACATGCCGCCGCCCAGCGATCCCTGGTGGAAGAACGAAAGGAATGTGCCCACCGCCGCCATAATCCACATGAGCTTGTGGAGGTAGTGCCCGAAGTAGCGAAAGAAGGGGATTTTATCCAGTACCTTGTGCTTCAGCGGAATCGGAATGAGCTCGACGCAGAGCACGAGGAAGTAGAAGGTCAGACACCAGACCACTTCGGTCAGCATCGACTGGGGCAGGAGTCCCGGTCCCCAATTGGGGTAGGTGTAGCCGAACCAGGCCCGGAGCGGCTGCCCGATGTCGAACACCAGAAGAATGAAGGTAAACAGGTAGCACATGAATCCCAGGAGCACGGTCGAGTTGATGAGCGGCTCGAGCTTGTCGACCCTCAGGATATACAGGAAGAAGCCGGTAAAAAAGGCCCCGCCGCCGAGCGCCACCAGCCCCAGGTCGCCGATGATCCAGATCCCCATGGCGAAATTATTGTTCATGTCCGTGTAGCCGAGGCCC
>JALOTJ010000127.1 GCA_025457965.1 Spirochaetota bacterium
CCACGACGGCAAGGAGATGTGGACGAAGAACTACTGGAAAACCAGGATCGCGACGAAGGCCGATATAAGGCTCGGCGCTGTCGTCATTATCTTCGAAGGAAATCACCGGGACGACACATACCGCGCCCCGGCGACCAAGAAGGAGGCCCGCAACGAGTCATGGTTCATGGCCAAGATCACCGATACCTCGGATATGTACAAGGGGCACCTGATGGTCTCGGGCGGATATCGAGTCGACCTCGAAAACCTGCGCGTGGCGGTAAAGTAGGCGTTCGAAACAAGGGCCGCATTCCCGGAAGGCGCCCCGGCCTGGATACAGGCGGGGCGCTTTTGTTTCCCGTGTGTTAAATTAATGACGCATTCCCTCCCGTGGGAATTTTTTCATTCATGACCGCGACTCCCCGGCGTATCCTGCCTTCGTTGTATTCCGCGATTCTGGAAAAACGGGGATGGCGCGATGAAAATCCACTTCATACAGCATGTTCCCTTCGAGGGACCCGGGACGATACGGGACTGGGCGCTGCGGCGCGGCCATGGGCTTTCACGGACGGCGATCCACGAAAACGAGCCGTTGCCCGCAATGGATGCCTTCGACTCGACTGGCTGGTCATAATGGGCGGCCCCATGGGCGTCTACGACGAAAGCGTGTATTCCTGGCTCGCGCCCGAAAAGCGTTTCATCGGCGAGGCCGTCGCCGCGGGCAAAACCGTGCTCGGGATATGCCTGGGGGCGCAGCTGTTGGCCGTCGTGCTGGGCGGAGCCGTGAGACGTAACGTGCACCGGGAGATCGGCTGGTTCCCCGTGCGGCTCGTCCCGGCGGCGGAAGGCATTCCGGCGTTCGCGGGGCTTCCCCGGTCCTTCACCGCCTTTCACTGGCACGGAGACACGTTCGGCATTCCGCCCGGCGCCGTCCGTACGGCCGAAAGCGACGCGTGCGCCGCCCAGGCGTTCGTGTACAACGACAAGGTGATCGGCCTGCAGTTTCACCTGGAGTCGACGGCGGAGAGCGTGGAGGCGCTTGTCCGCAACTGCGGCGAAGAACTGGTCGAGGGGAATTACATCCAGGAAGCCGCGGAGCTCATTCCGGGCCCTGGAGAGTTAGATGAAATACGCGTCATGCTCGACACCTTTCTGGAGGGGATGGAGGCGTCTGCGCGGCGTTGATTCCGCGTGGCGGAGAGCGTCACTGCTCAAGGATGTACTTGTTGATGAGGAACTCGGTCTGCATGGGATTGAGGTCGTATCTGCGACTGGCCTCATCGATCAGGGCGCTCTTGTCGACCCCCGGGTTTTCCTTAAGCTCGGCGCTTATGAAGCGAAATGCGTTTTCCATCGATGGATCCATGGTAACCTCGCCGTATCGGTAGTGTTTACAGCGCCCGCATATGCTCGGGCTTGAGCAGCCGGTCGTCGCGTTTCTTTAGCACTTCTTCGATGAGCGCGATTACCTTGTGCCGGTCCTCCGGGAAGCTGGCCCGGATCGGCAGGTAGTTGGACGCGTGGTTGGAGGTGAAGAAGCAGGGCGACTTGACCTTCATGTTGACGATCATGAGCCGAAGCTCGTTAAGCATCCCGAACTTGTCGGGGAGGACGAAATTCCCCTCCTGCGCCTGGCGGTAGAGCTCGGTGTTCGGTAAAAGCATGACGGTCAGCGCGCCCGCGTACTGGGGCGACATGGCGCCGAGGTGTTTCCCCGTGTCGATGGCGTGTTCCTCCGAGAGCTCGGTCCCGCCGATGCCAAGCAGTACCGTCTGCGAGAGAAGCATCCCCGCCTCCTTCACCTTCTCGGCCGCTTCGAGCTGTTTGTGCGGAAAGGCGCCCTTCTTGACGCGCCGCAGCACCTCTTTGTTGCCGCTCTCGATGCCCTGGTAGACGATGCCCAGCCCCGACTGCCTGAGCGCTCTGAGTTCCTCCGGGGTTTTTTTGAGAATGGCCTTTGTGTTTCCGTAAACGCCGATGCGCTCGATCGTGGGGTTCTTTTTCCTGATATACTGCATGATCTCGAGGATCTCTTCGTTGGGAAGAATGAGCACGTCGCCGTCGGCGAGAAAGGCCTTCCGGAAGCCGTGGCGGTAGGACGACATCTCGTCGATGTCCCGCTTGATCGTGGCCATGTCCTTGAGTCTGAATTTCTGGTCTTTGTAGGTGCCGCAGAAGGTGCACTGGTTGTGCGAGCACCCCACGGTGACCTGGATGATCATGCTGTACGCCTCGCTGGGGGGCCGAATGACGTGTCCTATGTAATCCATCGCTCTTCCTTATCGTTTTTTCGGCTCGCCGGCCGGCCACACGACGGCATGCAGCTGAAGGTTCAACCGCACGCGAAGCCCGTCGGACAGAATAAGCCCGGCAAGCTCCGACGGCGGCATCGCGCCGCGTACCGGTGAAAAGTTAACGACCGCCGCGCTCTTTGCAAGATGTTTTTTTACAAACGCCCTGGCAAAAGTATAGTCCTTCCTGTCGGCTATGACGAATTTTATCTCGTCGCGCGCCCCCACCAGGCGGAGATTTTCCATCAGGAATGAGCCTTCTTCGCCGCTGGATGGCGTCTTGACATCGACGATCTTGCGGACCTCCGGAGGTACGACGCCCAGATCGATGCTTCCGTTTGTTTCAAGCTGTACCGCGTGCGAGCGGGCGAGCCGTTCAATGAGTCCGGGAGCCCCCTCCTGGCAGAGCGGCTCGCCGCCCGTTATGGTTATATGATCGAGCGCGGGATATTTAGCTGCCTCCTTGACGATGCGGTCGATGCTCATGCGCCTTCCGCCGGAGCGGGCGTGGGCGGTGTCGCACCAGGCGCAGTTCAGGTTGCACCCGGCCAACCTGATGAAGAAAGACGGGAATCCGGCGCGGGTGCTTTCGCCCTGTATCGAGTAAAAGAGCTCGCTTACGAAGAGGTCCATCTTTACCTGTTACCCGCCCGGCGGGGGTTGAACAGCAGATCGAATTCATCGAGATATCTGCGGGCGATCTCCTCGTTGTGGACGACAAGGATGTTCTCGTCGTTGAAAACGTTCGCCCCGCGCGAAAAATTGTACGATCCGGTTACGACGATCGACCCGTCGATGATCATGACCTTATGGTGCATCCGTCCAGCGCCCGCAATGATCCGCACGGGGATGCCCTCTATTTTCATCTTTATGTATTCGGAATCTTTGCCGTTCGTTCCGGTCTTTTCCATGACACCGCGGACCTCCACGCCCTTTTTGTGAAGCCGTATAAGCTCCTCGCCGAGCGGGTCGCTCGTGAACGAGAAGGCCATGAAGCGCACTGATTTTTGCGCCTTTTCGAGGCGTTTCAGAAGGATGCGTTCGATATTGTCATCGGGCGAGAAATACGCGTTGATATCGGTTTCGCCGATTTTTACATGGTATTTTTTGGCGAGCGCTCCGAACGCTCCGAACTCCTTTTTATTGGCATAGACACCGTCGCGATGCATCTCCATGAACTCCGCCGTAAAAATCTCCGCAAGCTCCGTTGAATATATGGCGATCGCGTTGTTGTTGTTTTTGCGCGCTCCGTTGGGGGTGAGGTTGTACGAACCGGTCCAGACGAAGGCCCCGTCGACGACAGCGAATTTATTGTGCATCAGGCCGCGGCCGCTGTCGGTGGTGACGGGTATGCCGGCCACCGCAAGCGAGCGCAGTGCGGTTTTGCCGGCGTTGTCGCGCTCGGTCACGATGCGCACGTCGATGCCGCGCCGGTGCGCCTTTACGATCTCCGCCGCTATGGCCTCGTCGGAGATATCATAGAAGGCCCCGTAGAAACTTTTCGAGGCGTGGCCGACCAGACGCCTGAAGGCCGCGTCGGGGGATGCATCGGCGCTGTGCGTCCTGGACCCGGGACTGGTGAAATAGACTCGCCACCAGCCGTTCCGGTGGTCGTTCTCCACCGGGGGAGGCGATGCGGCGAGAAGGAGGGCGATCAGCGGTGCGATGCGGGCGATTCGGGTGATGCTGTTGCGCATATTTCGGCGATGTCTCCGTGCGAGCGGTCAGTTCTTTTCCTGAAGGCTGGATTTCTTCTCGTACAACAGATTTTCGAATTCGGTGAAAAGCAGCTGGTCGTCCGTGCCCGGGTAGAGCAGCTTTACCTTGGCGATAAGGGTGAAGAACGAGGCGAGCAGGCCGGCGTCGTTCATGGCGTCGATCATCGCGCGAACTTCGGCCTCGTTTTTGCCGAGCAGGTGAAGGTAAAACTGCAGCGAGCCGTGTATGCCTTCAAGCTTGGAGGCATTTTTTCGGATGTCCTCCTCGGCATCTCGCTTGGACAGCATGGTCGTGATAAAACTGAGTATATATTCCGCCTCGATGGGCGAAAGGTCGAAATCCAGGATGAGCTGGTTGACCTTCGAAATATCCATCTCCCTGAGATGCACGCGCGCGAGGAAGACCGGATTGTTCGACATCATGTTTATGTTGACGTCTTTCACCACCTCGGTGGCGCGCTGGTCTTTGAAGCTGTTGATTTCGCTTTCGTTCCCGGTCTCCACGCCATCCCCGCGCTTTCCGCCTACGAGGATGATATGCGCCCCGGCAAGCCTGTTTTTGATGATGATGATGTCATTGCGTGTCACCGAGCCGCTCACCACGATGTGGTCCGGCCTGGTTCCTGTTTCTATTTCGCGGACCAGCATCGAAATGTCCTTCAGGCCCTTCAGCCTGACCGGGATGAGGTCGATGCCGCTTTCGGCGGGGATGAAGATGTAGCGCTGTCTGCTGTCCGCGATGGTGTCCACATAGGGAATGACGATCTGGCCCCTGGTGGCCTTCAGGAAGGACATCTCGGCGCCGGAGGTGTTCTTAATAATAAAATTTTCGCCCATAAAAACGACGAGCTGGACCCTGTGCAGAACCTTCAGACCCGAGGAGTCGGCGTAGATCGACTTGCCCTTCTGATCGAACGCCAGATAATTCCACTTTTTTGGAAATACCTTGAGCGTTATGCCCCGCGGGGTTGCCTGTTCGATGAAATCCATACGCCGGGAAGGTATGTCCGGCATGGCGTTTAATCAATCACTTTTTAGCATCCAATAAAATATTTGACAATCCCCTTGATCGAAAGGGATGATCGACGGGTGTTATTCCCGCGTCCGGAGATAAATGATGGAGCCTGTCAACGTCAGTATAAGAAAAATCCACGGCGGTAAGGTCTCCGCCTTTTCAAGTCAGCTCGATGAAGGTCATTCCGCTTCGGCCGTGCTTGCCGATGAGGGATTCTGGAGCACCCAGAAGAGCAATTCGATCGTTCCCGAGTTCATCATCGTCGATTTTGGAGAGACGGTTCCCGTCGACTGCGTCGAGATATCCGCGGCACCCTCGGCAAGGGCGACGTTTCCCCACGACTTCAGGGTCGAGGCGAGCACCGATGGCAGGGTATGGAGGGTGCTGCAGAACGAGAGAAAATACGAAATGGAAGAGAGCCTTGTCTACCGGCTCGATGTGCCACTCATGCTGATGCGCTTTGTCCGTCTGTATATTGTCAGGCCCCGGAAGACGGGGGCGAAATTCTTCACGGAAATCGGATCGATCAGCGCGGGGATCGGCGGTGCCCGGGAGGTGAGCGCGTCGGGCCATTCCTCGTACGAGTTCGCGCCGGCGCGTCTGCTCGACGGAAATGACGGGACGTTCTGGGAGTCGGAGATCCGTACCGGACCGTCCCGGGAACATGTAGAGCTCGACCTGGGAAGGGTATTGCAGGTAAACGGAATATGGCTTGTCTCCGCCGGTGTGGCGCCCCATGGTTTCCCGGAAAGTTTTTACGTTGAGGTCAGCACCGACCGCACCGTGTGGGCTCCGCTTTTTGAGGAAAAATATTTCAGCGCCCAGCCGGCGACCGCCTACTTCCACGAAGCGGCCGTAACGCCCGCGCGCTACGTGCGCGCCGAGATGAGCACGATTCCGCTTGGAGCCAAAACCTTCGGCGTGCGCCTTGCGGGCTTCGCCGTGAGCGCCGCCCCGTTCGACATAGCTCATACGCATAACATCGGCGAGCTTACTCCGCAGGCATCCATCTTCCAGGCGGGTGTGGTACGGCTGTCCCGAGATGGCGGCGATTCGCTCGGCACCGTGGTGCAGGCGAGCGACCGGCGTCTCCGCGACGCGACCACGGTGTTCAAGGGCATTGTCCAGCTTGCCGAGGACGGCGACGACAGGCCGGGTTTCGCCGTGCAGTCCTCCGACTCGAGGTTCAAGCCCGCATCGGAATTGCGTCCCGGCGTGGTGCGGCTTGCGTACGACAGGGAGAACAAGCCGGGTGCCGCCGTGCAGGCGAGCGATTCGCGGCTCGCGGAGGCCACGGAAAACTCCTACGGGATCGTGCGTCTCTGCCCCGACGCGGTTTATTCGGAGATGAGCGTGGTCAGGGGCGCTGACAGCCGACTGAAAAAGGCGACAACGACCTCTCACGGCATCTGCCGCCTTGCCGGGGACGGTGAGAACAACTCCGAGTGCGTTGTACAGGGAAGCGACCGGCGTCTCCGCGACGGTTCGACCATCAACAGGGGAATCGTTGAGCTTGCCGAGGACGGCGAGGATGTCGAGGGCGTGGCGGTCCAGGGGAGCGACCGGCGGTTGAAGAACGCGACGACGATGGCGAAGGGCATTGTCGAGCTCGCGGAGGACGGAGAGGACCGCGAGGCCGTTGTGGTACAGGGCAGCGACAAACGGCTTAAGAACGCGAGCGAGACGGCCCCGGG
>JALOTJ010000049.1 GCA_025457965.1 Spirochaetota bacterium
GGATCGCGCCCCGGGTGGAACGGCCAGTAGCGCTTTCCGACCGGGTCCTGGAGTTCGGCGCGGGGAATTTTGCCGTTGCTCATACCGATCTCCTCACCGTAGTACAGGAACGGAGTTCCGCGCAGTGTGAGAAGCATGGCCGCGGCGAGTTTGACGCGCGCCGGGGCGTCGGTGCCCCCGCCGAAGCGGCTCCGGCTTCGCGGCTGGTCGTGATTATTGAGGACATTGCACGGCCATGCCGTTTCGGGAAGAACGGCCTCCCATGCCTCGATGCATTTCAGGAAGCCGGTGGCACTCCATCTCTGGTTGATGGACGAAAAATCGAAGGATAAATGCAGTTCATCACCCTCCGCGCCAAGACAGCCGGCCGCAAGCGCGGGATTGCCGGGATTTTCGACAACCACCTCCCCAACCGACATCCGCTCGTCGTACGAATCGATCAGCTTTCGAAAATCTTTCAGCATTTCGTGCAGCTCCGGCCGGTCGCGGTCGTAGACGTGCCGCTGGAGGTCGTACGGCCTGGGATAGGCGCCGATGGTGAACGGGTTGTCACGGAAAAGCTCGTCCTTAATGAACATGTTCACCACGTCGAGGCGGAAACCGTCGACACCTCGTTCAAGCCAGTACGCTATCTCCCCGAACATCGCCCTCCTGAAGTCCGGATTGCGCCAGTTCACGTCGGGCTGCTCCCTGAGAAACGAATGCAGATAGTACTGGCGTGTCTTTTCATCCCATTCCCAGGCCCGCCCCCCGAAGAACGCCATCCAGTTATTGGGATGTCGCCCCTTCCGTCCATCGTGCCATATATACCAGTCGCGTTTCGGATTTTCACGGGACGACCGGGACTCCTTGAACCAGGGATGCAAATGGGACGTGTGGTTCATTACCAGGTCGAGTATCACCCGGATTCCGCGACGGTGCGCCTCGGCTAAAAAATAATCGAAGTCCTTTTGGGTGCCGAACACCGGGTCTATCCCGCGGTAATCGCTGATGTCATAGCCGAAGTCGAACATGGGAGAAGTGTTGATAGGAGAAAGCCAGATGCCGTCGATACCGAGACCCGAGAGATAGTCAAGCTTCTCGATTATACCGGGAAGGTCTCCCACGCCGTCACCGTTTGAGTCGTAAAAGCTCCGCGGATAGATCTGATAGATCACGCCGTGTTTCCACCAGAGCCAGTCCATTTCCATATTCCACCTCCATCGCCGGGAAGCATCTGATCAAACTTCATACGTTCTGTCAATCGCTTGTCGGGGCGTGCCAGCGCCATTTTTTTGTTTACAGATGCGGCGATGACGCCGTACAGTGTCGGCACAGGGCGCGCCGGCGCGCCGCGCCGCAAACATAAATCAACTGATAAGGACGGCGTAATGTCATATAAAATTGCGTTGTATCCCGGAGACGGGGTCGGCCCCGAGGTCATCGCCGAAGCACGCAAGGTGCTGGAGGCCCTTCCAGTCACTTTCGATTTTACGCTCTTCGACTGGAACAGCGGCCTCTACGCATCGACCGGCAGCTGCGCTCCCGAAGATTATCTCGACCGCCTCATGCCCTTCGACGCAATACTCCTGGGCGCGCTCGGTGACGCGGCAAAGGCCCCGGACCATATCGCCGTCGAGCCACTCCTGGCGATGCGCAAGGGCTTCGACCAGTACGTGAACATCCGACCCGCCTTTCTTTTCGAGGGAGTTGACTGCCCGCTGAAAAACGTCAGGCCCGGCGAAATCGACATGGTCGTCATCCGCGAGAACACCGAGGGCGAGTATACGAACCTCGGCGGCCGACACTACGTGGGTACGCCGCACGAGGCGGCAATGCAGGTGAATTACTTCACGCGAATGGGGACCGAGCGAATCATACGTTACGCCTTCGAAACCGCGCGCAAACGCGAGCGCCGGCACGTTACCAGCATCACCAAGTCCAACGCCCTGAAGTACAGCATGGTGTTCTGGGACGCGGTGCTCGCCGACGTCGCGAAGGATTATCCCGATGTAACATGCAGCCCAATGCTTGTGGACGCGGCCGCCATGAACTTCGTACGATCGCCGCGCATGTTCGACGTGGTGGTAAGCTCGAACCTTTTCGGCGATATTCTTACCGACATAGCGGCGATCATCGTCGGCGGCATGGGTTTCGCGGGAAGCGCGAACATCAACCCGACGCGCAAATATCCCTCGATGTTCGAGCCGGTACACGGCTCCGCGCCGGACATTGCCGGCCGGGGAAAGGCTAATCCCATAGCGGCGATCCTTTCGGCCGCCATGATGTGCGAATTCCTGGGAGAGGTCGACTGCGCAGAACGTGTCCGCGCCGCGGTGCGAGCGCACCTGGCGGAGGGAAAGGTTCTGACTCCAGACCGGGGCGGCTCGGACTCGACTTCCGCGGTAGGTGGCGATATCGTAAAAAAAATCCGGGGGTGATACCGTGGACTACTCGGCATATGCGGGCGACGGCTGTTCGGTTAAGGACTATCACTTCACCGTATCCGACGGCGTGGTGTTGAAAATAATAGATTTCATCCCGCGGCGCGACAATGACAAGCGACCGGTGATATTCTTCGTGGCAGGTTGGATATCGGCGATTTCGGGATGGCGGGGCGTTCTGAAAGTTATAAGCTCGGAATACCGCACCATCTACCTCGAGACGCGCGAGAAGCAATCATCCATTGTCCCGAAAAAAACCAGGGTCAGTTTCTCCATGGACCGGCTTTCAGCCGATATTCGGGAAGCGGTCGAAAAGCTCATCCCTCCCCGCCGGACGTTCATAATGGCGGGCAGCTCACTGGGTGCTACGGCCATCATCGAATACCTTGCCAGAGAAGGACGAAAACCTCTCTGCGCCGTCCTGGTGGGCCCCAACGCGGAATTCAGGTTCCCGAAGTTCCTTGGTAGCGTTATACCCGCGTTTCCGCCGTCTTTCTATCTGGTATTAAAGCCGTTCGTAAAATGGTACCTGCGCAACTTCAGGCTGGACAAGAAAAACGAGCAGGAACAGGTAAAAAAGTACGAGGCCACACTGGACGCGGCCGACCCCTATAAGCTTAAATACAACGCGATCGCTATCAGAAATTATTCAATCTGGCACATACTTTCCGACGTTTCGACGCCTGTCCTCGTCGTGGGGGCCGCGCTCGACAAGCTGCACGGCAACGAGGCGCTGAAAAAGCTGGTCGCTGCGCTTCCGCGCGCCTCGTACCGGGAGCTCGCGAGCAACAAGGAAACGCACAGCGAAAAGGCCGGCGAGCTCATCGTCGATTTCATCAACAGACGCGATTATCTCGAAATCTAACGCCGGTGCGCGACTTAAATAACTTGCTCTTTCCACGGCCAGATCATATTTTACTTACAGGGTCGGCATGTCCCGGCAAGGGAGGAGCCATGATGTCACTGTGCAGGGTCGACGTGGTCAACGTATTTCTCGATCAGAACTCGGGCTCTCCCGTGGTCCTTCTGCAAGACAGGGATTCGGGGGATGTCCTGCCGATCCTCGTCGCCCCGCTCGAGGCCAGCCTCATAGCCATTGAAATCGAAGGTAAAAAGCCGGTGAGGCCGCTCACTCACGACCTGCTTGCAAGCACAATAAGCCGGCTCTCCTGGCGGGTGGAATCGATCGTGGTGGACGATTTGCGCGAGAATATATTCTACGCGAAAATACTGCTCGAAAGGGAAGGAGAGCGAATCGAGATCGACAGCAGACCCAGTGACGCTATCGCGCTTGCGCTTCGGACCAGATCGCCGATGTTCGTCAGAAAAAAGGTCTTCGGACTATCGATGGGTCTGGACAGGGCCGCTCATAAATACGACGCGGATACGCTCAAGGAGATGCTCGAGAACATCGATATCGACGATGTCGACGGAAAGATCATGTGAAACGTCGTGCGCGCGCCGCATGCTCGGGCACAAATCCGATTCGTCGCACACCCCGGGCACCCGGGGAATAGCTCCCGCCGCCGGCGGGTTCATGGCGGAAACTCCCGGGTTTCACGAAAACCCTATTATAACTCTGCGGAGGATGCAATGTCCACTCTCTCCGTACCCGCCGGGAAAAACATCGCCCGGATGCACGACATCATCCGTGAACTCACCGAGATAGAAACCAGGCTCGATTCCTTCATCGACGTAACCATGTGGATCAGCGATCCTCACGGTGCGGGCGACCGTTTCGTGTCGATCCTGAAGGGGCGCTTCGGCGTTGTCTGGCGGATCTGCTACGAGGCGCTCCCCAAGACCTTCTCCAACGAAAAAATAGAGTACCTCGGAAGGATAATCCGCAAGGAAAAATATTTCCGGGCCGAAACATACGAGATGGAGCGCCAGGACGTCATATCCTCCCTGGTGAAGATAATCCAGTACCGCGTCCAGAACGTTGGAGACTTCGACCAGATCCGAAACAACATAAACAGGGACCTCAAGCTGGTCCTGGAAAACCTCATACTCAACTTCCCGGTACCCAACATCATTTACGAAAACCGGCTTATCGCCGACCGGGTGATATCCGCGCTGTCCAAGATCGTGAAACAGGTGATACTGGGAAACCTGATCGTCCTCGGCGACATATTCGACCGCGGCGACGAGCCTGACAAGATCGTGCGTATTCTCAACAGCCGCGAGATACGCCCGTATGTAAAGCTGGTATGGGGAAACCACGACATATTGTGGATGGGCGCGGCGGCCGGCAACCGTTCGATGATCGCGGAAGCGCTGCGAATAAGCGTACGCTATGACAACCTCGATTTCCTCGGACGACTCGGCATCGATCTGTCCAGGCTTGTGGAATTCGCGGAACGCCTGTATCCAAACGACGTCGGCGGAAGCTTCAAGGCCAAAAAGGAGTCCTCGCGCAGGCTCGAAAAAACGCTGGCGATGATCCAGTTCAAACTTGAGGAAAAGACCGTCCGCGCCAATCCCGATCTCGCCATGGAATCGCGCCTCTGGCTGGACAGGCTTGCGGAAATGATTAAAAAAGGACAGACCGGGGGCCTTGTCGACACGCACTTCCCCACCCTCGACCTCGACAACCCTCCGCAACTCAGCGCTGAAGAATCGGCGGTAATCGACGACCTCGCGCGTCAGTTCACCGGAAGCGAACGCCTCAAGTCCATCATGCGCTTCTTCTTCGACCGGGGAAGCATGTATCATATCAACAACTACATCCTGAACATACACGCGCTCATACCCAGCACTGCAGACGGCCGCTTCGAGGAGTTCCTGGGACGCCGGGGCAAAGAGCTCTTCGACTATCTGCAGAATATGATAAATAACATCGGTGTGAATTATTTCGAAGGCAAGGAGCAGGACGAACGCGACCTTGCGATAATGTTCTACCTGTGGTGCGGACCGAAATCACCGTTTTTCGGCAAGGACGCAATGAAGACCTTCGAACGTTACTTCTTCTCCGACAAGGCGACCCACAAGGAGAAGCTCCTCTACTGGGGCGAGAACCTCAAGAAACCCGATTTCATGGATATGATCATGCACGAGTTCGGCGTCAGGCGTATAGTATACGGCCACACTCCCGTCGACTTCAAAAAGGGAGAAAAGATAGCCTCGGCCGACGGGCGCGCCATAAATATCGACGGGGGATTCTCGGACGCCTACCTCAGCCGGGGGCACGCGCTCATTCACACTCCCTACTCCATTTACGCGATAATCCTTCCCACCTCTCAGGAGATCAGGGACGCACGAATAAAAAGGGAGCCGGTGAAACTGATGGTCGAGACGATCGACACCTTCGAAACGCCCCTCAGGGTGAGGGACACCTACGCAGGAAAACTGCTGAAAGAGAAGCGAAACATGCTGCGGGCTGAACTCGGCGATTACGCGTCCGCCGGCGTGGAGCAGTGACCCCTTCCGGTTATGCGATGACCTCGAGGCACGATTTCACCGTGCCGTACAGCGCGAGGGCGCGGTCCTTGTCGACCATGCTTATCTCGGGATTTTTCTGGCCGGGGCCCTTCTGCAACAGGATTCCATCCTCCACTATCCTGCGAACGGCGTTTTCATAATTCGGCATCGACAGCGATTCCGAGAGACGCACTTCGCCGGTGTGGTACAAACGCACCCCGCTTTTCCTGACATCGGCTATGAGGTCCTTCCTGCCGGCCTTCCGCACACGCTGGTTCAGGACGGTATGCAACACGATAAGATAAGACTCGAAATATTCCTGTATGACCTTGGCGTGATACCTGAGGCTTTCGGCCCCGGAGTCGCCGACGGCGATCACGCCGGCCTGGTCGGTGATGATGCTTTCAGCGCGGAGATGATCATACACGTCGCGTTCGAACGGAGGTCCGTCGCCTTCCGCGACGGGGAAAATGAACTCGTGTGAGAATAGATGCCTGAGCGTCGCGCATTCTTCCTTAATCGCGGCATATCCCGTGTCGCCTTTTTTCTGAGAGGCAAGAATCGCTATCGACGCAATGCTGAGCGGCGCGAGGTAGTGGATGATGCTGTTTTTATAGAAGACGATTCGCGCCCTGTTGTCTTCCCTGAGCAGGTAAAAATCCTTCACCACCTCCTTCTTCCTGCTGCCCTCCACGCGCAGCTCCTCAACGATCCGGTCCTGCATGTAGGCGCCCAGCACATAATCCACAATTTCATCGAGGTTCGAGAGATTTTGGAGCGATTCTGACATCCTGATCCCCGCCGCGGAAAAATACCGGTGGATACCGATGATTCTCTCTATGAGCATTTGCCGCGAGAACCCCTTGACCGAGGAAATAAGCACCGCCGTTGTGGTGAGTGCGAACGGCGTGACGACGGTCACTTCGTTGATGCCCCGTATAACCGTATTCGCCACCGCCAGTGGAACCTGCTCCTTCTCGACCCCGCTCGCCCTGATCTCGTTGACGCTGAACGGCGTGTTGAACGTGACGTACACCCTGCCGTATTTACGCTTTAAAAGCTTCCGGCTCTCCACCATCGCGGATACCGACTCGGTGGTCTTCTCGCGACCCTTCACCTCGGCAACGTAACTCTGCTCTTCAAGAATACGGTCATAATTGATCGCCACCGGCACGAATACCAGGTCCGTGTTGTACCCTTCGTCGATCGCGTCCATCAGGTAATTCAGGAATCCCAGCTTGGGCAGCGCGAGCTTGCCGGTGCGGGTGCGCCCGCCCTCGATGAAGAACTCTATGCTGTAACCCTCGGAAACGAGGGTCTTGACATACTGCTTGAAAATAACCGGATACAGTTTCAATCCCTTGAACGAACGACGGAGGAAAAACGCGCCGGAATGCCTGAAAATCACGCCCATCGGCCAGAAGCTTAAATTAACCCCGGCCGCGATATGCGGGGGAAACATGTTGTTCATGAAGAGGATGAACGAAATGATGAGGTAGTCCATGTGGCTCTTATGGCATGGAGTGAAAACGAGCGGTCCCCTCTGCGCGGCCTCGCGCAGCATTTTTATCGACTCGGGGTCGTACGATATCCCGTCGAATATCTTGCGGAGCAGCACGCTCACCGATTTCGCGAAATAGCTTATGTACACCTGCGAATAGTCCGCGGCTATCTCGCGGTAATACCTGTACGCCTTTTTCCGGAGCTTGCGCTCCGAGTCCCCTTCCTCGTTCACCAGCCGGGCGATCTCATCGAGCACGTTCTTGTGATAGAGCACCTTCTCCATCATTTCCTGCTGGGACTTTATCACGGGTCCCAGGGTGGTCCTTTTTTCGTGATGATAGATGCCGAGGAGCTTGTTTCGAACCTCGATGGCGATCTGCCGCGAATCATCGGACTTCGACGCCTCGATCTCTTCCCGCAGACTGATCGGCGTCGTTATGCGGACGTACGCTGGCGAGGTGCTCTTCATGGTCGCGATCCACCCCGAGATCAGCCCCTTGTCGCCGGTCGCCTTCGACGTGAGAATGTCGCGGGGGGATGTCCATATAACGTTCTTACTGCCGGTCCGCTCGGGGTTCCGGTTCCAGAAGACCATCTGCGGGAGAAGGTATATGGGCGTATCGATCCGCTTCTGCACCTCGATCAGGTGAAGGATCGAGTCATACTTGATCTCCATATAACGCTTTATAAAAAAATGTCGGGACATGAGGGAGAGGATTATGCTCTTGCCGCCGAGAATGAGCCCCCTGACATGATCGGTATCTAGGATGAACGTGTACTTTCGCCTCAATATCACCTGGTCAAGGAGCTTGACGATGCGCTTCCAGACGAATGCGATCGGCTGCAGCATGAAGGGATTGTATTCGAGTGAAAAGACCGGCGGTTCGAAACCGTGCCGCTTCAGCAGATTATAAAGGATGAGAAGCGAGATGTTGGAGCTGTGGAACGAGGCATAGACGATATGCCGTTTCTCGGATGAACAGTCCTTAAGCGTCTTCAGGCTCTCCGCGTCGAAATCGACGTTACGAAAAAGCACGCCGGCGATCTTCTCGACCACCGGGTTGAGCCTGTTATAGATCTCGCCGTCATATATGTTCGAGGTGATGATCCCCGAATCGCCGCCATTTTTCATCAGTTCCCGCTCCTGATTTTCCCAACCGCCGGTGTTCTACAACCGCCGAAACGCGGTCAACCGAACAGACGACAAAATCCACCATCGTATTTCACCGATAGTGCTCATTTCATTGATTGTAAGCTTTTATCGATTTTTAAGAATCAGTTATCGTTTCACCCTTCTGACCGATATGCAACGTGGTATTGCATTCCATTCAGTAACTGACCTGCCGCCGGGGGCCGGATGAAGGATAGAACATACGCCCTGATACCGGTGCCATTACGGTATTCAGTCAGCCGGGTCCAAATATGGCAAGTAATTTTTAGCATGCGGGAGACCCGGAATAGTATAAATATAATATTCATTTTTGTATTTATAGCCACTTGCTGAAGTTATTCATGATTTTATCGACCTGTTTACATAAAGCCGCAACAGCGGTACCGGGCGGCGGTCGGCCGGAAGCAGACTCCACGGCGACCCTGTACGGGTACGCAGTTAAATTTAAATAAGTATGGAAAAAAACGATTGAAAAAAATGGCCGCGCCGGGGGTTAATACCGCTGAGATTGTATCGGGATGTAGCGCAGCCAGGTAGCGCGCTGCGTTCGGGACGCAGAAGCCGGGAGTTCGAATCTCCCCATCCCGACATGCTTTTTCCAGGGCCGAGGCCGAGCCTCCCGGGCGCAGGCCGTGCTGCAGAGATAAAATAGACGAAATTACGCGCCCTTGCTGAAGATTCACCCGGGATTCTCCGATATTGAACAGACTGGTCATTAAAAGCGGGGGCGTCGCGCTAATTTCGCCTGAATTATAACCGGAATTCATTATAATCGACGCGAAACGGTCCGTATCCCGCTGATCAGATAAATACCATGCCTGCAATCCGTCGAATTGAAAAAACAGCATTTTGACGGTAGCCATCGGTGAGCGGGGAAAGCAAGTAACCAGATATGCCAGAAATCAAAGCGGCTGAAATATTAAATGTTTCGTTCCCGTCGCTCAAGGACTCACGGAAGGGAGTCGTTAACGGGGTAATAGAAAATATTTATAAAAAAGGCCTGTCCACGAAAGTTTCGCGCGACGAGCTCTATCTCATTATTGACGAAGCGGTCACCAACGCCATGGAACACGGCAACAGGTGGGACCCCGATAAAATGGTGACAATTTCCGTAACAGAATACGCGAGCTATCTCAACGTCAGCGTCTGCGACGAGGGTGCCGGCTTTCCCTGTGCTCCGTCTTCGGACACCTGCGCCGAATCGGAATCGCTGACGCTTAGAGGGAGGGGCATTAAAATCATCCGTCAGTTCTGCAAACCCCGCTGGAATGACCGCGGGAATATCATCGAACTGATAATCGACCTGCGGTAAGCCCTGCCATGAATCGTTTTTCGGTTACCGCCGCCACCGCGGCGCCCGCCATCGTCCTTTTCCTCTGCTTCACTCCCTGCCCCGCGGAGGGGGCCGATATCCTGAGCGATGCGGCGTCCACCTTCGCGGAGATCCGCCAGACGTTTCATGAAATCAAAGACACGGCCGATGGAGTCTGGCGCTTCGTGGAGAGCATATCCTCGGTCGTGCGCACGATCTCCGGACTGGTCGATCCGCGCGCGCTGCTGCTGCTCTTCTTTGTTCTGCTTTTTTCCGCCGGTTTCGCGGCGATAGGCATACCGCGTGGCAGGGCCTCGTTCTTCATTTCGCTCTCGCTACTCGATGCACTCTGGTTCACCTGGGGTAAAAGCATAAACGCGGAAATGTTTTCGTATTCCCTGGGCATTGCCGCCACGAACCTCTACCTGCTCATCCCCTACCTTTCGTACCTGATCCTCCGACGCTGGGCGCCCCCGCTGGCGAAACGCGCGCTTGACGCGGCCCGTTCGCGCCGTGTCGTGGCCGACACGGCCAGGCCCAGGAGCCGCGAGGAAATCCGCTTCCTTTCGCGCCGCGTAGAGGATGAATGCGCGGGACTTCTGGCCTCGCTCTCGGGTGACGCCGCCGAGTGCGGTACGAACGACGCTCTCGCGGTTTCGGAAGAGAGCAGGGAACGCATCGGACGCCTGCGCGAAACACTCGAAAAATTAATTCAATGACCAGCATAGAGGAACGACATGGAGATTACCCGGAGCACCGGCAGAAAGGTCTCAATAATCCATCTTTCCGGAATTTTCGAATATCATGACGAGTCAAAGCTCCTGACGGCGATGCGCCGGTCCGTCGGGGAGACCCCCGACCTCGTGGCAATAGACCTGGCCGGGGTCGACAACCTCAATTCCGCCTGTATGGCGGCTCTTTTGTCCATGCTCAAGATCGCCGACGAGGCCAGACTCCAGTTCGTCCTTTACGGAATGAATGCTCGCGTCCATATGCTTATCGAAAAGGTGTTTTCGCGCGATTACGTCCCCCTGCTCTCGACTGAAGAGTTCGCCGAGCGTTATCTGTAAGCACCGAAAACGCCTCTTCCCGCCGCCGTAATGTCTGAACGAAGTCTTTCTAAAAATTCGGTGGACAGCTTCACCTCGATCTGCTAGACATCTTCCTGCCGGCGGATCACCATTTCCGTTCGCTCATCGTACCGTTGCGGGTGTCGCGGTATCGCCCTGGGCCGGGATGCGGGGACCGGCATGGATGCATCGCCGAAATGGAAAAACTCAGACCCTCCAAATGGCCGACAAGAAACGGCCCCGTTGTCCTGATCATCATGGACGGTATCGGGATCGGCCGTAAGGACGATACGAACGCGTTCTTCGCCGCGCGGACTCCCTGCCTTGACCGCCTCATGGCCGGCGGCATGATGACCACACTCAGGGCCCATGGCACCGCCGTGGGACTTCCCGGCGACGACGACATGGGCAATTCCGAGGTCGGCCATAACGCGCTCGGCGCGGGAAGGATTTTTGATCAGGGGGCCAAGCTCGTCAACGCGGCGGTCGCTTCGGGGTCCCTTTTCGGTTCGGAGCTCTGGCGGCGTCTTGTGTCGCGCCCGTCATCGACAGAGGCCGCGCTTCACCTCGTCGGGCTGCTGTCAGACGGCAACGTCCATTCACATATCGACCACCTCTTCGCGCTCGTTTCCGCCTGCCGTCGCGACGGAGTGCGTCGTGTCCGCGTGCATATTCTGCTCGACGGGCGCGACGTACCCGAAACCTCCGCGCTTACGTACGTTGACCGGCTGGAGGAGTTTCTGTCCGGCTTTGTGCGGGATGGAAACGACTACCGCATCGCATCGGGCGGCGGCCGAATGGTCACCACCATGGACCGCTACGAGGCGGACTGGAGCATTGTACGGAGGGGCTGGGAGGCGCATGTCCTTGGCAGTGCGCGGAAATTCAAATCGGCGCGCGAGGCGATCGAGACCTTCCGCGCGGAGGAAACGGGAATAGCCGACCAGTACCTTCCCGCCTTCACCATTGCCGATGGCTCCGGGACGCCGGTGGGTCCGGTGCTGGACGGCGACTCGGTGATACTCTTCAACTTCAGGGGGGACCGGGCGATACAATTGTCCCGCGCCTTCGACGAGGAGGTTTTTAATCCATTCGACCGCGTGCGCCGGCCGGACGTTATATTCGCCGGCATGATGGAGTACGACGGCGACTTGAAAATACCGAAGAACTACCTGGTCCGGCCGCCTTCGATCGATCGCTCCATCAGCGAATACCTCGCGCTTTCGGGCTGCCGTCAGTACGCGGTCTCTGAAACGCAGAAGTTCGGCCATGTCACTTATTTCTGGAACGGCAACCGCAGCGGTCGCTTCGACGAAAAAATCGAAACCTACGAGGAGATCCCCTCCGACCGGGTTCAGTTCGACCAGCGCCCCTGGATGAAGGCGGCGGAGATAACCGACTCGGTGCTCGGCGCCCTGAAAGGCGGCCTGTACGATTTTCTAAGGCTCAACTACGCCAATGGCGACATGGTGGGGCACACGGGCGATTTCCATTCCTCGGTGATCGCGGCGGAAACGGTTGATTTGTGCATCGCGCGGCTCTTGCCGTCCATCGCCGCATCCGGGGGTACTGCGCTCATCACCGCGGACCACGGCAATATCGACCAGATGTACGAGCTCGCGGCGGACGGCTCGATAAAGACCGAGAAAATGACCGGGCATTCTCTGAACAAGACGTCCCACACGCTGAATCCGGTCCCCTTCATCATTTACGACCCTTCCTTCGCCGGAGAATACCGCTTGCGCGCATTCTCCGAGCCGCCGGGACTGGCCAACGTCGCGGCGACGATCCTCCGGTTTCTGGGATATGAACCCCCGGAGGAGTACCTGCCGGCGCTTATTGAGCGCGCATGAAAATCGCATTCGCAACATCCGAGGCCTATCCCTTCGCGAAGACGGGCGGCCTTGCCGACGTCTCCAGCGCCCTGCCGGCGGCGCTCGCGCGCCGTGGTCACGATGTCCGTATCATCATGCCGCGCTATTACGCTGTAGACCGGGAACGCTACGGCTTGCGCGTCGTCGGGGGGCCTCTCGGCGTCCCCCTGGGCGGCGGCGAGAAATGGGCGGCGATACTCGAGTCCCGCCACATCCCGGAGGTCCCCGTTTATTTCATCGAGCACGAATTTTATTTCGGGCGGGACGGATTGTACGATGACGGGTACTCCGCGTACGCCGACAACGCCGAGCGCTTCATCTTCTTCTGCCGCGGCGTAATGCAGGCGCTCAAAGACATCGGCTTCGCCCCGGACATAATACACTGCAACGACTGGCAAACCGGGTTGATCCCCGTTTACCATAAAACACTTTACAGGGACGATCCCTTTTTCAACAGAGGCTCCACCGTAATGACCGTACACAATGCCGGCTACCAGGGCGTCTTTCCGGCCGAAAATTACCGGCTCACCCAACTCGATCCCGGCCTTTTTACCGATAACGGGCTCGAGTTCTTCAACCAGATGAATTTCCTTAAGGGCGGCGTGCTCTTCGCCGACGCGGTCACCACCGTAAGCAGAAAATATGCCGACGAGCTTTCAACGCCAGAATTCGGTTACGATCTCGCGGACGTTTTTCAGAAGGTGAAGGGCCGCTTTCGCGGCATCACCAACGGCGTCGATTACTCGAGCTGGAATCCCGAGACCGACCCGTTCATCCCCGCACGCTATTCCCGGAAAACGACCGACGGCAAACGGGCCTGCAGGGAAGCGCTTCAGCAGACAATGGGGATCGATGTCGACCCTGCGGCGGTTCTGGCGGGAACCATCTCCCGCGTCACCTATCAAAAGGGCATGGATGTGCTCGCCGACGCGCTTCGTCCGCTGCTCGCCGATGAAAATCTGCAGTTCGTCCTGCTCGGCCAGGGTGATGAGCGGATACTCGACAGGTTCGGGGAGCTCAAGCGCCTGTTTCCGGGCCGTGTGGGTCTTTTCCGCGGATACGACGAGCGGCTGTCGCACCTCATCGAGGCGGGTCTCGACATCTACCTCATGCCATCGCGCTATGAGCCGTGCGGACTCAACCAGATGTACAGCATGAGGTACGGGACCATTCCGGTCGTGCGCGCCACCGGTGGGCTCGACGACACCGTAATCGAATGGGATGATAAAAGCCTCCGCGGGAACGGATTCAAATTCGCAGAACTGACGGAGAAGGCGCTGTACGAGAAGATACGCTATGTTATCCGCTGTTATCACGATACGCAATCGTGGAAGGTCCTCCAGCGAAACGCGATGGAATTCAGCTACTCATGGAGTGATGCATCGGTCGAGTACGAAAGGATGTACGAGGTGATCCTCCTGGCCTCAAGGACGCGCGGCGAGTCCCGGGCGCCCGGGAACGATCACAGTCGGGGGAGCCGGGGGAAAAAGCGGGTAAAATCGAACGCCTGAACCGCGGCGCCCGTGCTATTTTATTACAAGGAGGAATCATATGTCACGACGACCCGCATGGTGGCTCCCGGTGCTTGCCAGAATATGGCCGATCACCTGGATGAGCGCGAAGGCCACTACCTGGCCGATGGTGGGAGGACTCATCGCGCGCCTGACGCTTCCCCTCTTCAGCGGCAGAAACTTCAACGTAAGCTACATCCCGATCAACGAAACGCTTACGCCCCCGGGGAGCACCCCGCTTCCGGTCGCCGTGGTGGAGGAGCTCATTCGCCGCTCGGCACACCGCGTCATCATCAACAAGTGCACCTGCCGCGACGCGCGTCAGTGCGAGGAGCACCCGGTCGAGATGGGCTGTACGCTGCTGGGCGAGGGCACCAGGGAGATCGACAAACGCATCGCACGGCATGTATCGGTCGATGAAGCGATCGACCACCTGCACGCGACATTGCGCGACGGCCTCATTCCCATGACGGGCCGCGTCAAAATAGACAATTTCATCTGGGGCGTCCGCGACCGGGGAAAGCTCCTTACCATCTGCCATTGCTGCCGCTGCTGCTGCACGATCCTCAATTCCGGAAAATACCTTCCGGCGACCGCCTCGGCGGCGCTGGTGCCCCTGAAGGGCGTCAGCATCTCGGTCGACCGTTCACTTTGTACGCGCTGCGGTGCCTGCGTGAGCGAATGCTTTATGGGGGCGATCTCGATGAGCGGCGGATTCCCTGTGCACGACACAGCGCTCTGCAAGGCGTGCGGGCGCTGCGAGGCGGTGTGTCCGTCCGGGGCCACGCGGATCAGCATCGATAACATCAATGCGGCGGTCGACGAGATCGTCGGCCGCATACGGGAGCGAATCAATTTCGAATAGGAGACGACAATGATCGGTAAAAAAGCCTTCTGGTATATGCTCATGGCCGGCGCAATCGGCCTCTATCTGCTCGTTCTGGCCGGTTTTTATTTTATTCCTGATACTGCCGTGGTGGGCGCGGTACTTGTCGGAATCCTTGTTCTTCACGCGAGCGAAATTCCTCATGCCGGGCGAATTGCGCGACCGAAGGGCATCAGCATGCGAACGGCGGCGGTTAAAACCATGCTCTTCGGCTTTACCTGGTGGCTCCCGCTGAAAAAGGGAATAATTGACCGGTGAGGAGGAGCGCATGAACCCGTTCCGCTACGGCCCCAACAGGAGATTCGTGAAGACCGCCGTATGGCTGTCGTGGCCGATAATCGTCGCGGCGAAGCGCCTGAGCGCCTTACCCGTGCTCAAATGGATTATCAACCCGTTCTTCGCCTATCCGCATAACGAGGTAACGGCCATACCGATCAACGTGTCGCTCCCGGCTCCCGACAGCGTGCCCCTTCCCCGCCGGCTCGTGGAACGCGTGATACGCGGGGCTTCCGAGATATTTATCCTGGACGAATGCATATGCCGGGGGAAGCTCGACTGCGCAAACCATCCGAAAACAATCGGCTGCATGGCGCTGGGCAGCGCCGTTGAGCGGATGCATCCCTCGCACGGGCATCGGGCCGGCATCGAAGAGGCCTTCGAGCACGTCAGAAAAGCCGCCGAGGCCGGGCTGGTTGCCAACGTGGCGCACGTTTGGATCGACCCGCTGGCCTTCATGCTGGCGCCCTTCAACCGGCTGATGTTTATCTGCTTCTGCGATGACTGCTGCTGCCTCTATCGAACGCACATGAAGCGGCGCGGGCCGAACCTCGACAGGGCCTACCAGCGGCTCCCCGGGATATCGATAACGCTCGATGCAGCCTCCTGCAACGAATGCGGTATCTGTGCTGAACGGTGCTTTGTGGCGGCGATACGGATGGAAAACGGCAAACCGGTAATAGGACCGGACTGCAAGGGATGCGGCCGCTGCGTTGAGCTGTGCCCGCGCGGCGCGCTCTCGCTCGTTCTCGCCGATGAGGAAACGCTCGCGGAAAGGCTGCTCGAGCGGGTCAACCGCCTTGCCGATATAGGACCAAACTCCCGAAGCTGATAACGAACCCGGTCCCCGCATCGGAGACTATCCAGAGCACTCCGTGCAGCCGGCTGGCGAGCGTCCGTACGGAGTGGCGGCGTCGATTTCGGCATTTTTATGAGCCCTGGTTGAGCCACCACGGTATCGGCACCAGTTCACCGCCACCGTACCCCCGATGGCCAATCGATTTAAGCCAAAGAGCGGGTATCAGGAGAGTATGGGCGCCAGATGGTTCGTCGGGCCGTGCCCGCTGCCCAGCCGCAGCGAATTCCGTATCGCCGCGGTGATATAGCGTTTGGCGCTTTCCACGGCGCCGTACACCGTTTGACCGCTCGCCAGGGCGGTCGCTATTGCGGCGGAATAGGTACAGCCGGTGCCATGCGTGTCCCCGGTCGCGACCCGCTCCACGCTGAATATATGGAAATCCTTTCCGTCAAACAGGATATCGACCGCGTCGCCGGCCAGATGGCCGCCCTTTACCACGACGTTTCGCGCCCCCATCCCGCCGATCGTGCGTGCGGCCTTTTTCATGTCCTCCACCGACTCGATCGTGTGGCCGCACAGTGCAGCCGCCTCGGGAACGTTGGGGGTCGCCACGAGCGCGAGCGGCAGGAGATCGTTGATGAGGCTTTTGCGCGCCTCGTCCCGCAGCAAATGCGCTCCACCCTTTGCGACCATTACCGGATCGACCACCAGGCGCTCGATACGGTACTCTTTAATTTTCCGGACCACCGTCCGTATGATCTCCGACGAGGAGAGCATCCCCGTCTTGGCGGCATCGACGCCGATGTCCGAAAGCACCGAATCGAACTGCCGCTCGATAAATTCGACGGGGATGTCGAGCACGCCCTGCACTCCGGTCGTATTCTGCGCCGTGAGGGCGGTGATGACGGTCATGCCGAAGCCGCCCAGCACGGTGATGGTCTTGATATCGGCCTGTATTCCGGCGCCGCCCCCGGAGTCTGAACCCGCTATGGTCAATACGCGCGGTATGGTCATACTGTTCTCCCTGTTGAGGTTACACCCTCTCAGCCGCCGGATCCCTCGTTCTCGTCGTCCTCAGCCAGCAGGCCGGCCGTCTCAATGGCGGGCATCTCCTGGACCTTTTTAAGCTTGCGCTCGATGGTGCGCGATTTCCGCGCCGCGTCCTCGATGGTAGTGCTGGCTTCCCGGAGCTTCTGCTGCGTCTTGTCGAGGATGTCGCCGAATCTTCCGAACTCAAGCTTCACCGCCCCGAGGAGCGCCCACACCTCGCTCGAGCGCTTCTCGATGGCGAGCGTGCGGAACCCCATCTGCAGGCTGTTCAGGAGCGCGGCGAGCGTGGTGGGCCCCGCCACGACAACGCGGTAGTCGCGCTGCAGCGTTTCGGTGAGGCCGCTCCTGCGTATGACCTCGGCGTAGAGCCCCTCGGTTGGCAGGTACATTATCCCGAAATCCGTGGTTTCCGGGGGATTGAGGTACTTCTCCCGAATGTCCTTCGCGGAGGCCTTTATCCGCAACTCGAGGCCCTTCGCGGCCTCCTCCGCGGCCCGGGCATTCGCCTGTTCCTGGGCTTCAACCAGCCTCTGGTAATCCTCCTGGGGAAACTTGGCGTCGATCGGAAGCCAGACCGGTTCGGACTCGTCCTCGCCGCGACCCGGAAGCCTTATGGCGAACTCGACCCGCTCGCGACTGCCTCGCTTGGTCGCCACATTGGATTCGTACTGTTCGGCCGTGAGGATCTGGTCGAGCAGCGCTCCAAGCTGGATCTCGCCCCAGGTCCCCCGGGATTTGACGTTGGTCAGCATCTTCCTGAGGTCGCCGACGTTCGAGGCCAGAACCTGCATCTCACCCAGCCCCCTGTATACCTGCTCCAGCCGGTCGCTTACCAGTTTGAACGATTCTCCAAGGCGCTTCTCGAGCGTCGACTGGAGTTTTTCATCCACCGTCGCGCGCATCTGTTCGAGCTTGAGCGTGTTGTCGTCCTGGATCGACCGGAGGCGCTCCTCGACCGTGGCGCGCATTCGCTCGAGCCTTGTCTCGTTGGCCGCGGTAAGGGTGGCGAGCTGCTGCGAGAAGGTATCGAGCTGATTTTTCTGCAATCCGGCGATCTCGCTCATGCGCGCAAGGAGCGAGTCGCTGAAGAGCCTCAGGCTACCCGCGGCCTCCTCCCTGCCCTGCCGTGCGCTGGCGGCGGACTCCATCCTGCCGCGCGCAATCTCTTCTTTTATCGCCTGCTCGGCGCGCTCCTGGTTTTTCTCAAGTGCGGCAAGTCTCTGCTCGATGTACGCTCCGCCCTGCTGCGGCCCCCGAACGAGGCCGATCAACAGGAGTACGAGGTTGATGATAAGTATCGCGAACACGGCGATTATCAGATACGGGGACATGGTCGCTCCTGTATTGTTGCTCAATGGTACGTTCTGGTATTAATACGCCCGGCGTGTGATTAAAATCAACAATTTCCGGCAATCGAACGGCGATGAATAAAAAAAATACGAAAAGTCAGGGCGGAGCTCAGCAGGGGAGAGTCATCGATCCATCACGTGAACCAGCGCACCGGATCCTTCGCCGCTTTCACCAGGGCCGGATTCATCCAGCAGTTGAACCGCGCCCTGAGGATGCCCAGGCGCAGCAGCTGCCTGTTGAACGGAAGCGAATCCAGTTTTTCCTTGCGCGCGAGCTTTTTACCGAATGAAGCGGTAAACCGGTGGAAATCCATCGCCGCCCTGGTTTTGCTTGAATGGGCAAGCGCGGCCACCTTTCCCGAAATCAGAGCGCCGACGATGCCGTATCCCCAGAAAGGCTCGATCATTCCGGCGAGCGTCCCCGCGAGGACCCGTCCTTCCCAATACAGCTTCGTCTCGCGCGGGAAATACCCGGTAAAGGAGTGCCAGCGGTCGAACTCGAGACCGCGGGATTTCCGGAGGACGCCCCTGAAGCGGTCCAGGTCGTTTTTCCTGAGCGGCGTACGGGAGAAAAGCAGCGCGAACATGAGCCCGTTCAGGGAAGCGGTGTAGCCGTAATCGACGCTGTAGCTTCCCATGTGGATGGCTCCGCTCGATTCACCGGCAGCCGCGGGAGCGGTCGCGATGTACCCGTGCGTCGGCGCGCACCGCACGCCAACCAGATCGTAAACCTCGCGGTATAGACCGGTCGCGATAATGCTTCCCTTCGGCGCCATTTTCAGCTCATCCGGCCCAAGGTTGTTATTGAAGACGAATCTGACCCTCTCTTTCCGTGCGATTTCGAAGAGCCTGGTGTCGATTGATGTTTTTCTCGGGCCGCGCTCGACGTTATACGCCTTTAAATTTTTCACATATGCGGGAAGCGTTATTCTTCCGGAGTTGTACCAGAACGCGGGATATTCCCCGGTGGGGACGAAACAGTCGGAAAGATCAATACCCGTGTACCGCCAGGTTTCCTCTGGCTGCAGCGGCGTGGTGTGGATGGAAGGATGAAGCAACGCGGAGCCGCCGATGCGCGGTTCCCTGTCGTATACGGTCACCTTGTGCCCTTCCCGCGCCAGGTTGATCGCCGCGACCATTCCCGCCAGTCCGGCCCCGTATATCGCCGTTTCCCCGTCCTTTTTTTTCGGCTTCCTCATCGCTTTCCTCCGGAAGGCCCCGACGAGTCGGAACGCGTTATGCCCCCGTGTGATTCCGGTCCGAAAAACCTTCCGGCGCAGGTATTATATAGAAATTACAGGTGCTCGACGAGACGAGGTTCCCTTCCGCGTCCGTCACCGGCACGTCGATTATCCAGTCACCCCTGCCCTTCCCCTCGATCGCCTTGATCTTTTCCGCCGCATCTTCGACGCTGATCGATAGGTCACACACCAGGTCCGTTACCGCCGGCCGGTGATAGCGTATGCTCATCCCCTTGTTTACCGGGACGAAGCGCCTGAAGTCGTAGGTCGCCCCGAAAAGCGCAGCCCCCGCGACCTCCATAATCATGAAATGAGTCCCCGCCCAGACTATTCCCACGTGATTGAGGTGTCTCTCCCGAACCGGGACCGAAAGCCGCACGTGCCGCTCCTCGAG
>JALOTJ010000128.1 GCA_025457965.1 Spirochaetota bacterium
GGACGCACTCGAACTGTTCGTCGAGGCGGCGCGGCTTGACCCCGGGGAGGCCGAGTATCCGAACAATTCCGGCAACTGCCGCCTCAGGCTTAAGGAGGCTAGGCTGGCGGTGAAGGACTACGAAAAGGCCGCACGCCTGGATCCCGATCATCCGCTGTATCGCTATAATCTCGGGCTCGCGCACATGGCCCTGAACGAACCGGAGAAGGCCGCCGGGCGGTTTAACGAGGCCGTCCGGCTCGACGATGAGTTCGCACAGGCATGGTCGCATCTCGGGCTTGTATACTATCACGGGAAAAAGCTTATTGAAGCGGAGGAAGTCGAAAACAACCTGGGCATGGTCTGCATGGAAAGAGGCGACCTCGACAGGGCCGAAAAACGGTTCAGGAGGGCGATCGAGATCGACGGGAACTTCATCCTGCCCCGCTACAACCTGGGCGTGCTGTACCAGAAGAAAAACGACAACGACCGTGCCGAGAAAGCGTACACCGGCGCGATCGCGCTCGACCCGGCGCATTTTACGGCATACTATAACCGCGCCCTTGTGCAACTTGCGCAGGGGAAGGACCGCGACGCCATCGCGAGCCTCGAACTCTTCATCAAACACTGTCCCCAGTCCCTGGCGCAGCCGCTCCACGACGCGAAGAGCAGGCTCGCCGAGTTGAAAAAAAACAGGCTGCACTGACGGTCCGCTCGAGCAGCCTTCGCGAAGGCGGGCCCCGCAGGCCGGCGTGCAGTCCGTTAAGCTCGTTCGCGCTGCCCTCGTAATTGTCCGCGATTAGGGACAGCCCCCGTCTCGCGGTAAATATCTTTCCTTCAACCCTGCCGGTAAAATCCGCGGGATACCGCTTTTTTGCCGGCCTCCGCGCCCATCGGTAAAGCGCGACAGCCGTTCGTTTACCTGCCCGCGGGCGGTGATAACGGCCGCTATGTGCGTAAGCCGCCACTTGCCGGGCTTGAGCGAAGACGCGTAGATATCTTTTTTCTTTCCCTGAAAAAAAGGATTCTCTCAGGCGGGACGCGATACTGAAGTCCGTTTTTTCATTCGCCAGGACCACCTGTTGGGTCACATTCCCTCAGTTTCCCATTCGAAAGCGGCCGTACCGATACCCGATGTCGTCCTTCGGCCGCTCGGAGCGGTCCATTATCGGGACCCCGCTGACGATACCTCCGGCGAAAAACAACGGCAACGCCGGGCACCACGCATGCGATCCTTTCATAACTGCATCGATCCCTGAATTACAAACTCCGGCGGTCATTGCGCCGCCGCAGGACACAACATTCCTCGAACGCCGCGCCTGATTTTTAGAATGAAAAACGGGGTGCAGGGCGTTTTGCGAATTGAACCGCGGAAGCAATGAGGCTTTATCAGGCCTGGTTTTTCCTGCCCGAACACGCATTGGATGTCATACAGTTATCGTATTTCCCCTGTCGTATACACCCGTCCGCTTTGCGCAAAAACAACCCGAAACACGGATTAAATCGAATTCCCTGGTATTTTACGGTTATATAGTGCCAAACTCTGAAAAATGCGCTTGATTCTCTACACATACACCGCTATACTCATAGCATCCTGTTCACCAAGGGAGGGGTGTATGGACATACACAAGCTTACCGGGACCGATGTGATCGGCCGGTCTTCTTTCGACAACGCGCTGGATTTCATCGATCAGGTCAAAAAGTCCGCCGGAGAGCCCGAGCAGCAGATGGCCCGCGACGAGATGAAGGGCTCGAACATCGACGTAAAAGCCTGATTAACGCCGCGATGGACGTCGACTCGCTTCGGGCCTACTGCCTGTCGAAACCGGGTACGGGAGCCGATTTCCCCTTCGGCGGCGATGTGCTTGCTTTTCGCGTCGGGAAAAAAATCTTCGCGCTCGTCGCGCTCCGCGTATCCCCACCAACGGTCAATGTAAAGTGCGACCCGTTTCTCGCGATGGAATTACGCGAACGGTACGCGGCGGTAACGCCGGGGTACCACATGAACAAGGCGCACTGGAACACCATTGCGCTCGGCGGCGGCATTCCGGAAAAGGAACTGCGCGCGATGATCGATCATTCCTACGAAATCGTGCTGAAGGGCCTGTCGCGCCGCGCGCGTGAGGCGATCGGGGCGAAACGGGCCGACTGAATACCCCGACACGCACCGGCTCATTCGCCGGGGACGGGCAGCGTCACCCTGAATTCCGTGCCTCCCTGCGGAAGGTTCGCGACCGAAATTTCCCCGCTGTGGTCGATCACAATCCGCTTGACGATTGCAAGCCCCAGCCCTACACCGGTGACCTTGGTCGTATAGAACGGCTCGAACACCCTGCCCAGGTCTTCTTCGCCGATTCCCGACCCGCTGTCGCGCACATAGACGATCACGCTTCTGGTGTCCGTTTCGGTGACAATCTCGATCGTGCCCTGGGGAGGTGTGGCGTCGACCGCGTTCTGCACCAGGTTCAGCATGAGCTGCTTCAACTGGTTGAAGTCGGACTTGACGAGCGGCACTTCCCCGGCGAGCTTAATCCGCACCTCGATCCTGCGCTCCTGGAACAGGTTGCGCAGCAGGTCGATGGTGTCGTTTATCACATCGTTTACACTGTTGAATTCCTGGATGTAGGGCGAGGGCCGGGTGAAATCCATCACATTGGAAAGCACCTTCTCGAGGCGCTCCGACTCTTTCAGGATAACCGCCGCCGCGGATCGAATCATCGACTCGTGCTTCGACGCTTCCCGACCCAGCTGTAACACGCGCCGCGCGTAGCCGCCCATCGTCACCAGGGGATTCCGGATCTCGTGCGCGATATGCGCGGCGATGCGGCCCACCGCCGCCAGCTTCTCGGTTTCGACGATGGCTTCCTGGCGGTCGGTTATCTTCTGCATCTCCTTCTTGAGCGCGGAAAGATTATTGTAACTCTCGATCGACAGGGCGGCCTGAAATCCGAAGATGGACAGCAGTTCGATGCTGTCCCCCGTAATCGGCACCTGGTTGAACTTGTTGTCGGCAACTATCACACCGATGGCCCTGTTGACCGCGACCAGCGGCACAACGACGAACTCGCGCACCTCCATCAACGCACGAAGCCCCTCGTCGATCCTCGCGTCGCCGTCGGCATTGTACACGTGGATGCTTTCGACGTTTTTCATCGCCGCGACCAGCACGCTTCCCTGGTCCAGCGGGATGCGGAAGGAAATCACTTTATCGAGAAGCGTCCTCCCTTTTCGCGATTCGCTGGTAAAACCCTTGAAATGATCGATGAGATCGATTTTACCGGAGGGCATGGAGCTCCAGATCTCGATCGCCTCCTCGATGGAGTCCGGGCCCACGGCCATCCTGCCGACCAGGGAAGGCTCCTTCTCGTCGACGAGAAAGAGCATGGCCCTGTTGAAGCCCAGGCCCGAACCGGAGGTAACGCCGGTGAGGATGGTAAAGAGCACCTCGTCGAGTTCCTCGTCGCGCCGGATCGATTCCGATATCTGGCTCAGCAGGGTGATCTGGTAATCCTTCCTGCAGCGGTTGGTGATATCATCGATCACCAGGATTATCTGATTCCGGCCCTGCACCACGATGCGGGAGATCTTGATGTCGGCGATAACGCTGATGCGCCGTTTTGAAAGCAGGTGAGTCTTCTCCATCACCACCGACTCGCCCGTGTTCCTGAGCGAACCGATGGCCTCCTTGACCCTTCCCGTCAGGAAATAGAAGACCTCTTCTATGTTCTTCCCGGAGATCTCGCCCTGCCGGTACTGGAACTTGCGGCAGAAGCTTTCGTTCGCGAAAAGGACATCTTCGTCCTCGTCGAGCACCAGGAAATACGAGCTTATCGACAGGACGATATTGTTGTACATTTCCCGCAGCTGCTCTATCTCCCCTTTCTGCGTGGAGACGATATCCTCAAAATGCCTCCCGATCACCGTCAGGTCCCTGAAAATACCGGCCAGCTCGTCCCGCCCCCGCAGGGAGAATCGCGGCATGTAATATTTACCTTTTTTGAATTCGGCGATGATGCGCTTTATAAATCCGATCCTGTCCAGGTAAAAATACTTCCCGAGAACGACCAGAACGGCCACTTTAAGAAGCAATAAAGCTCCTGCCATCGGCAGCACCGGCATTAAATGCCCGCTGAACGCCTCTCTTCCCGTATGAAATGCCATGAGTATACCGGCCACCAGCACGACATCGAGGACTACGAGCAGGGCTATTATTGAAAAAAACCTTCTATTCATAGGTGTCAATCGGTACGGAGAATCTGTCCGCGGGCTATTGAGGCACGCCCGTTTTTTATTTGATAAATATGCATTCGATGTTAGAAACGGAATTGCCGGATCAGGCGACGACCCTAGTATGCACCCATGAAACTGCTAATTGCAACAAAAAATACGAACAAGGTCCGCGAAATACGGGACAAACTGGGCCACCTGCCCGGACTCGAGATACTGTCCCTCGAAGACACTGGCCGCGTACCCGATGTTGTTGAAGACGGTGACACCTTCGCCGAAAACGCCGCCAAAAAGGCACTGATCGTTGCCGCGGCAACCGGAACCGTCGCTCTCGCCGACGATTCAGGGCTTGTCGTCGACGCTCTCGAAGGCGGACCGGGCATCTACTCGGCTCGCTACGGCGGTACCGGCCTCACCGACGCAGAGCGCTCCCTGCTCCTTCTTGAAAGAATGAAAACAGTTCCGGACGGGGCGCGTACCGCCCGCTTCGTATGCGCGATCGCCATCGCGGATCCGGAAAAGCTGCTCCATATTGCCGAGGGCGTATGCGAAGGCTCCATTATCCGCGAGATGCGAGGGAGCGAGGGCTTCGGGTACGATCCCGTTTTTCTTGTCGAGGGGATGGAAAAGACCATGGCCGAACTCAGCATGGAGGAAAAGAACACCCTCAGTCACCGTGCCAGGGCGCTCGAAGCCGCCGCGCTTTATATCCGAAAGATCCCTTACAGTAGCGTCTAGCGCCATTGATCCCTGCATATACCATTTTCTTCAATTCGGCCTTGTTATGGAGAAAGCAGGATCAAATGGCCACGACCTGAGCTCTGGAGATGCAGCGGGGAAAGGGGATTCACAGTGACCATACCCGGGCGGTCGCGGACAGTCTCACAAACCGACGGTGCAAAGGCCGGCACTGTTCGACCCGGTCCGCCACCAATGTGAGTTATTCGACCGACCTCGGTCTGGATGATTGCTCCAACAAGAGTACAAAGGTATATTCAAGTCTTTTCAATACCGGGAACTGTCAGAAATACACCACGCCCACGGTCACCAAAAACACTGCGCCCGAAACGGCGCCGATTCCCCCATGGGGCGCCCCGTCGGCCAGGGCCATCGCCGCTCCGAAACCGGCAGTGGAGAGCATACCCGAGGCTGCATGTATTGCAAGGCGGGTGTCACCCGCGGTAAAAATATTGCCATAGGTCCAGAAACCGTTCACGCAGGTTGCGGCCGCAAGCCCCGTTGAGACCGCCGCCAGGCCGCAATGGGGTCCGTCGTAACCGGCGAAACCGCTGGCCACCGTAGCGAGAGCAGTGACGATTGTGCCTGACCCCAGAATTTTGTGCCAGTTCCAACCTCTCGACGACGCAGCGGGCGCCGCCGGTTCATTTTCATTATTAAGGGCGAGAAGGGATACGTTGTACCGCCATGGGTACATTAATTCCCGGGAGTGCTGCCCGGATGAAAGCTTTACAAGCGCATAGCTCTCGATATCGCTTTTCTGCGGGATACCGTCGCTTCCCAGGGCGCGGATCCCCGATGAAAATATGACTCCAATCAGGATCACTGAAATAAAAGAGATCGCTTTTGTATTCATACGGGCTCTCTTCGCTGTTTTATCTCTGCACACTTGTAATCATCACATCCTTTTTTTGCAATGTCACGTTTTTTATTTTGCGACGACAGTGTATCGTGCCCGGCCACCTTGATTTCGGCCATGCCAGGCGCAATCATATAAAATGAAAAAACCCGAAGCGTCTCCGCTTCGGGTTTTTTATAATATGGTCAAGCCTCACGACCGATTAGTACTGGTCGGCTCAACGCATCGCTGCGCTTACACCTCCAGCCTATCAACCTCGTGTTCTCCGAGGGGTCTTCAGTGGCCCGAAGGCCAGGGGAAATCTAATCTTAGAGTAGGCTTCCCGCTTAGATGCTTTCAGCGGTTATCCCTTCCGAACATAGCTACCCAGCGATGCCGCTGGCGCGACAACTGGTACACCAGAGGTTCGTCCATCCCGGTCCTCTCGTACTAGGGACAGATCTCTTCAAATTTCCAACGCCTGCAGAGGATAGGGACCAAACTGTCTCACGACGTTCTGAACCCAGCTCGCGTTCCGCTTTAATCGGCGAACAGCCGAACCCTTGGGACCTTCTCCAGCCCCAGGATGCGAAGAGCCG
>JALOTJ010000050.1 GCA_025457965.1 Spirochaetota bacterium
CGCGACCTCATCCAGTGCATCGACGCCATACGATCAGCGCTCGGCCTGTCGGCGACCACCCCCGGCCGCCGTGACATCACCCGCAAAGGAAAGGGAAAATGCTGACCAGGGAACGTATAACAGAAGAGGCACATCGCCTCGGATTCGTCGACATAGGGTTTACGACCGCCGACCCCTTCGACAGTCACCTCGAATACCTCGAAAAAAACCGAGAGGCCTACGAATGGGCACCGAAGCTCGGCCTTGATCTTTTCAAAGGCGCCGATCCGCGCACGGTGATGCCGGAGGCGAAAAGCATCATCGTTCTCATTGAAGCCTATTATCGCGAGTCGTTCCCTCCCTCGCTCGAGGCCCATTTCGGGCGCTGTTATCTCGACGACGACCGCGTCACCAGGGACGGCCTCACCGTACGCATGAAGGCCTTTCGCTCGTTTCTGAAAGAGAACGGCGTGGCCTCCAAGGCGCCATTTGACATACCGCACCGCATGGCGGCCGCGCGCGCGGGGACCGGCACCTTCGGGAAAAACTGCCTGCTCTATTCCAACAGGGCGGTTCGCGGAAGCTCGTGGATACTCCCGCTCGCCTTCCTGGTCGACCGCGAGTTTTCTCCCGACGCGCCCACCATCGGCATCGATTGCCCCTCATGGTGCAGGAACGCGTGTATCTCGGCCTGTCCCACGCGGGCGCTAACGGGCGACGGCACCATCGACCCGCGGCGCTGCATCTCCTACCTCAGCTACTTCGGGGACGGCATCACGCCTGTTGAGCTGCGTGAACCGATGGGGATGTACGTCTACGGTTGCGACCGCTGCCAGAACGTCTGCCCGCGCAACACCGCCTGGTCGGCGCAGGAGCTTCCGCCCAACCCCCGCGTGGCGGCAAAAGCGAAGGACTTCGACCTCGCCGCACTGCTTCATATGGACCGCACCTATTTCGAACAGCGGATATGGCCGCACATGTTCTACATGTCCGCCGACGACCTCTGGCGGTGGAAGATGAACGTCGCGCGCGTGATGGGCAACAGCGGAGACGACCGTTATCTGCCCGAGCTGCTGCGCGCATTCGGCGAAACCGATGACACGCGGGTACGGGGAATGATAGCCTGGGCCCTCGGTAAAATCGGCGGCGTCGAGGCGCGCGCCGCGCTCCAGCGGCTGTGCCCGGCCGAGGACGGACCGGTACGTACCGAATTCGTCATGGCCCTGGGGTAGAATCCCCGGGCCGCATACGAGCGTCGTCCCGTTTGTCGTTTTGCAGACACGGGCATCGCCGGGGACCATGCTGCACGGCCGGCAGTCTTTCACGCGCAATGCCCGTGCACCCGGGCTTCATGTATGCCCGCGGGGACAACTCCCCTGGTCCGCCCGTCGACGGACTGCACACACCCCGGACCCCGAAAATTTCAGAAAATTATCATACTTTATATTGACGGAAATCCTACTATTCTGTATATTCAGATTATACTGAATAGTAAGAAAAGGTTGATCTAATGACAAAGAAGACAGCGTCCGGCGAAGCCTGCTGTTCCCCTGTCATGGGGGCGTTCAGGGTCGAGGCGCTCCTCGGCGTGGACGAGCGCGGCCAGATGGTTATCCCGAAGGAACTGCGGGACAAGGCGGGAATCGGGCCGGGAGACCGGCTGGCCGTGGTGAGCTGGGAAAAGGACGGGGACATCTGCTGCCTCTCGCTGATCAAGGCCGATTATCTTACCGGAATGGTGCGCGAATTCCTCGGTCCGCTGGTAAGCGGGCTTGCCGGCGCCGATAAAAAATAATCAAACGGGAGCAATCCAATGAAGGCGGACAACATCAGAAAGGCCGTACGCGATAAATATGCGGGCGTGGTTACGAACCGCACATCGTGTTGCGGACCGTCATCTTCATGCTGGCAAGCGCGGCGCTCGGCTATTCGGCCGAGGACTTAAAAAATATACCGGACGACGCCGACCTCGGTCTTGGCTGCGGAAACCCGGTGGCACTCGCCTCGCTTGCGGAGGGCGAAACCGTGATCGACCTGGGCTCCGGCGCGGGAATCGACTGTTTTCTCGCCGCTAAAAAGGTGGGCGGGCGCGGGCGCGTTATCGGCGTCGACATGACGCCGGAGATGATCGAGCGCTCCCGCGAAAACGCCCGGAAGAGCGGATTCGGAAATGTCGAGTTCCGACTTGGCGAGATAGAACACCTGCCCGTCGCCGACGGCACGGCCGACGCCGTTATATCGAACTGCGTCATAAACCTCTCCCCGGACAAGGAGCGCGTGTTTCGCGAGGTTTACCGGGTATTGAAAACGGGAGGACGCCTCATGGTCTCCGACATCGTCCTGGAAAAACCGCTTCCGGAGGAAATCGCCCGCTCGGTCGCGGCGTACACCGGCTGCATCGCCGGAGCCTCGCTCAAGGAGGAATATCTCGGTATGATCGCCGCCGCGGGTTTCGACGAGGTGCGCATCGCCGGTGAAAGCGCGCTTCCGCTGGAAGCCTGGTCGGCCGACCCGACCGCCGCGGGATTTCTGGAGGAGATGGGCATAACGGCCGGGGAGGCGGCCGAGGCCCTCGCCGGGGTGAAGAGCGTCAGGGTGCATGCGGTTAAGAGACCCGGGGCTGAAGAACCGGCGACGGCGCGCAGGCGTTCACCTCATCAATAGATGACGATAACACCCCGCTTCATGAGGTTCTCCACAGTGCGCATGTCGGCGAGCGGGTTGCCCAGAACGTTAACGTAAACCAGTTCCTCCATCTTCTCGAGGACCGAGATGTCCTCGATGCGATTGAAGGAGATATCGAGCTCGCGAAGGTTCGCAAGCTCGGCCAGGCAATCGATATTCTCGATCGCATTGTCGGCGAGGGCGGCGAAGGAGCGCGAGCGGACCTATGTGCCGCAGGTTGTTTGCCGAGAGGTTCAGCACGGTGATGTTGACGCAGTATTCGATACCGGCGAGGTCGGCTATCTCGAAATCGGAGAGGTCGAGTTCGCCCTCCAGTCCGGAGAGGTCGTTGCCGTCCACCCTGAAATCGAGGTTCCCGAATAAAAGCCCGTTCACCGCCTCGATGAAACCGTAGCCCTCGCCGTTCTCCGCTTCATCGAGCGTATCCTCGTACTCGTAATCGGACGGCGCATCCTCGTCGTACTCCGATTTCTCGGTATACCCGAATTCATCGCTCTCGAACGAAAATTCCTCCTCGTACTCGAAATCTCCGAAACGATCGATGTGCACCGGGCGGACTTCCGTCAGGTATATCTCACGCATCTTGGCGAGGCCGTCGAGATCGCCCGCGGCGCGCAGCGATTCCATCTCGCGCCGAACCATGGCGATCTTATCCGGATGATACCGCTGGATCACGGCGGCGAAGAGCCTTCCGGTATCGAGACCGCCATCCCCGCCATTGATTAGCGCGGCATACCGGCGTAAACCATCCAGGTCCTTACGCTTGTACCTGTCGATAATGTCCACGCTGAGCTCTTTCAGCCTCTCGCGGGTCACCCCCCCGGCAAGCTGCCGGTATAGATCCTCGATCCGATTATCCATGGCCCGCTCTCGCATAGTGCGGATGCATCGTCGAGCATAATTTTATATTTTCCCGTTAACTGTAACCACCGATCCGGACGATTTACGGTAAAATGCTTGACGTGGCGCCTCAATCGACTTTGTTGATATATATATCGCAGAAATACCGAGATATTCAATCACATGGGATTTCGTCGCGTTAATGCCGGTAGAGCCTTCAAGATCCTGCCGTCGCAGCAGTACTATAAACGCGCGATCCCAGATTGGCATCACCAACACACCAGGCAATAGAAGGGAGAGAGTATGGCAAGGGAAAACGGCAGCAAGACGCTAAAGAAGGACGCAATCAAGGCAAAGGTTAAATACCCCGGGAAGTACACTGCGCAGGCAATCGTAAACTACATTTCGGAAAAGCACGACATACCCAAAGCGCGCGCGAAAGAGGTCGTTGAGGACGTATTCGACGTCATCAACGCCGGCGTAATGAAGGGGGAGCGGGTGCCGGTCGGAAAGATCGGGAAAATGTACATAAAGGTCCGGCCGGCCACCAAGGCGCGCATGGGAAGAAACCCGATCACCGGCGAAGAGATCAAGATCGCGGCGAAGAAGGCGACGAAGGTCCCCAAATTCACGTTCGGCAAGAGCTACAAGGAACTCGCCCTCAAGGCGACCCTGAAGAAATAGGCGATACCGCTTACACCGATCGCTCCGCCCGACGAGGTCAGTCGGGCGGAGGTGTTGTCTGTCTTGTTTTTCGGAGAAGATAAAATATCGACCGGAATTGTCCCGGGTTTTTACGGAAGTTGCCTATTTCCAGAAGCGCGGCTTCGATCCCATATTTATCATCCTCCGCCGGGGACAACGAAACGATCCCCTTTTCAAGACAGCTGTAATACCGGTCCCACCAGACTTCCGAATTCAGAACAAATGAGTCCATTAACGAAAAACCGTATTTTTCTATCGCCGTGCGCTTTTCGTTTTCTTCAGCAATCTCGTCATGAATCACCAGAAAGCCACCGGTCTTCAGAAGAACATGCGACGCCGATATTCCTTTTTCAAAACCTATCACGTTAAAAAGGCCCTCGGCCCAGAGGATATCGATGCCGTTTGCGGGCAACTCCGGTGAATCGATTGATCCGTTAATGATCCTGATGCGGTCACGAAAACCAAGCCTGTCCATTTCCGCCCCCAGACGGCCGAGGCTCCGGTTGTCCGTATCCACCGCGTAGATCATCCCATCGGAAAGGCGTGCGAGCTCCAGCGTCGGCACGCCGGTGCCGCAGCCGATGTCGGCGATGGTCGGGGATTCCATTTTCGGAAGCAGGGAAAACGCCCGCACGGTATAGGGGAGGAGATTCTCCCTGCATCGGTCCTTAAGTTCAGCGAGCAAGCCATCCAAGGCAGTTCACCTCGTCGCAGGCCGGATTTTTATTTCTCGATTCCTTGCATAATGGAACAATTTCCAGGAATCGCACAATCTGAATAAAAACCCGTGTAATGCTTATCCGGAAAGCTCGAGCATGCGCCGCAGGCACCCGAGCGATTTTTCTCGAAGGTCCGCGCCAACGGTTACACGGTGCTCCTCGCTTACGAGGGACGCGTACACCTTTTCCAGCGTCGTCTTTTTCATATTGGGGCAGATGAGCGCCTTCGAAGGGAGGATGTACTCAAGTCCGGGAGCGACGCTTCGCAGTTTGTGGATCATTCCCTCCTCGGTGCCGACGATGATCTTTGTGCGGTCGGTTTCCCGCACGAATTTCACCATCTGGCCGGTCGAAAACACCTCGTCGGCCATGTCGATCACCTCCGGATTGCACTCCGGGTGCACCATGACGAGCGCGTCTGGGTGCGCGCGCTTCGCTTCGGCAAGGTCTTCGGCGCTGAATCGCTCGTGGGTGGGGCAGAAGCCCTTCCACTGGATGATCTCCTTGTCGGTGAAGCGCTGTACCCATCGGCCGAGATTGCGGTCGGGAACGAAGATGACGCGCCGCGCGTCGACGCGCTGGACGATCCTGACCGCGTTCGCCGAGGTGCAGCAGACGTCCGAAAGCGCCTTCACGGCGGCGGACGAATTTATATAGGTCACCACCATCGCGTCAGGATAGCGCTCCCGCATGGCGATGAGATCATCCTCGGTCGCCATGTCAGCCATGGGGCAGCCGGCCGTTGGATCGGGAATCAGCACCTTCTTCTCTGGAGAGAGTATCGCCGCGGATTCGGCCATGAAGTGCACGCCGCAGAACACGATTATCTCCGCCGCGTTGTCGGCCGCGATGCGCGCGAGCTCCAGCGAATCTCCGGTGTGGTCCGCCACCGCCTGCACCTCCGCGCGCTGGTAGTTGTGCGCCAGGATCAGCGCGTTTTTATCGCCGGCGAGTTTTCGAATTTCGGACGCGAGCGTTTCGGTTCTTTCAGCCGTCATTACCATTTTTTCCACTTCCAGAAAAAGTAGAATCCGATCACCGACAGAAGCGCGAGGCTTATCACCATATAAAAGGCGTTATGCAAGCCCGACATGGGTATGCGCACGTTCATCGAAAACGCGCTCACCACGAAGGTCGGCACCATGATTGCGATGGTGATGATGTTCAGGGTTTTCATGAGCACGTTCAGGTTGTTGCTCACGATCGAGACGCGCGCGTCCATCATGCTGGCAAGAATGTTGGAGTATATTTCCGCCTGCCGGTAGCACTGGGTGTTCTCGATGCTGATGTCGTCTATGAGCTCGCGGTTCTCGGTGCTCAGGCCCAGCTTCTCGGCATGGTTGCGGATGCGGTCAATGACGACCGCGTTCGAGTTGATGGCATTGAGATAATACACCAGGCTCTTCTCGAGGCTGAAGAGGTTGAGGAGGTACTTGTTCTCGAGCGATGCGTTGATCTTCTGTTCGAGCGACTCGGAGATCATGTTGATCGCCTTGAGGTGATCGAGGTAATGAAAGATGGTGCGATACAGTATCTTTAACAAGACGTCGTGCAGCGATTTTACGTTGTTGAAGATCTTCCCGCTGAAGAGCTGTATGTCATCCGGGATCACGATGACCAGGCGCTCCCTGAAAAGGAAGAGCCCCATCGAGTTGACCTTGAAGAGAAACTCGTCCTCGGTCGAATAATTCTTGGGTTTTTTAAAGATGACGGCAAGATGCTCCGGCTCGAACTCGAGACGTGAGAGCTCGTCGGGGTCGAGCGCGGAATTCAGCGTGTGCTCGTCGAGGAGGTAATCCTTTACGAGGAAGCGTTTCTCGTCCTCGGAAGGATTTACGTATACCAGCACGGCCCCCTCCCCCTTTTCACAGGGAGCTACCCGCGAGGCGTTTATGGAATATTCATTCAGCATGATGCGATCTTCACTATACCGGGGACCCGCCCCGAGAAGCCCCACCTCGTCGCTCGTATCCTGGCATGATGCAAGTCCTGAAGCTATGGAAATACTTATTGTTAAATTTACAATTATAATTTTAATGGAAGCGAAGAGGGGTCTGAGAATTTAATTCCGGGGGAAATGATGTCATCGCGGTGGAGGAGCGACACGGAGATCTCAGAAGGCACGCATTCACGGTCATCGCGAGGAGGTCACAGGCCGACGTGGCGATCTCAACAGGAAACAGGTCGATTCATGGAAGCAGACACAAATAGAGATTGCCGTGCCCCGATACGGCCGGGGCTAGCAATGGCAGACTATACCCCGAAATTTAATTCTCACCCGTAGGAACATCATGAAAAATCAGGTGGAGAGGAGAGCATGAAAATCGCGGTCGCCATGAGCGGCGGAGTGGATTCGTCCGTTACCGCACTACTCCTCAAGAATATGGGCCACGAGGTGGTCGGCATCACGGCGAAGATCCTGCTCTGCGCCGACATGGACGGCTGCGAGCCGCGATACGACGTCTGCTGTTCGCCGGAGTCCATGAACGCCGCTCGCGAGATCGCGCGCTCGTTTTCCTTCCCGCATGTGCTCGTCGACGTCGAGGAAGACTTTTCGCGCGAGATCATCGACCCCTTCTGCCGCGAGTACCTGGCCGGCCGCACGCCGAGCCCCTGCATCCACTGCAACGCGCGGATCAAGTTCAGGAAACTCGTTGAATTCGCCGCCTCGCTCGGCTGCGAGAAGCTCGCCACCGGCCATTATGCCCGCCTCGGCCTTACGGAATCGGGCCGCCATTATGTATCGATGGGTATTGACAAGGACAAGGACCAGTCGTATTTCCTTTTCGCCCTCGGCCAGGACATCCTGCGCGGCGTCATCTTCCCCCTGGGCGATCGACGAAAAGAGGAGATTCGCGCCATCGCCTCCGACCTCGGCCTCGCGGTGGCCGACCGGCCCGAGAGCCAGGAGATATGCTTCGTGCAGGACAACGACTACCCGCGCTACATCGAACGGCGCACCGGCTGCACGCCGCCTCCCGGCGACATCGTCTCCACGAACGGGAGGATTCTCGGACGGCACAGGGGCATACACCACTACACGATCGGCCAGCGCCGCGGACTCGGCATCGCCGCCGAACGACCACTGTACGTCGTAGAGATCGACGCGGCACGGAACGTCGTCATCGCGGGGTTCCGCGAGGAGCTGTTCCGTTCCGGTCTTCTCGCGCGCGACATCACGCTCATGAAAGCCGCAGAGCTCGACGGCATCGACGCGTTCGTCAAGACCCGCTCCACGCAGCGGCCCTTTGCCGCGACGCTCTCGGAGCGCGACGGCGGCATAGAGGTCCGCTTCGCCGAACCCCAGGCGGGCGTCACCCCCGGTCAGGCGGCGGTGTTCTACGACGAATCCGGCAATGTGCTCGGCGGCGGCTGGATCGAGTCTGCGCTGTAACCGGCTAACCCTTCCCGGAAGTATATTTATAATTGACGGGCTCTATCACCGGTTATACCATATTCCGGTAATCATATGAGGCGGAATACGCTGAAAAAACCTGAATTCAGCCCGGATTTTCAGGATATGATCGACTGCCTTATCGCCGAGGGAGCGGAATTTCTTATTGTCGGCGACTACGCGATGGCCGTGCACGGTTACATCCGGGCAACGGGTGACCTGAATATTTTCGTCAACCCGGACCACTCCAACGCGGAAAGGGTATACCGTGCCCTTGTCCGCTTCGGGGCTCCTTTAAAGGACATTTCCGCGGAGGATTTCAAGCTTCCCGGAACGATATATCAGATGGGGATGCCTCCCTTCAGGATCGATATAATCACCATGATCGAGGGAGTGCGGTTCGATGAGGCTTTCCGCGAGTCCCTTCGCGTCGGCAATGAAGATACCAGTGTATCCTTTCTGTCTCTCAATCACCTGATCGCGAACAAGCTGGCGACCGGAAGGGAAAAAGACGCGCTGGACGTAAAAGAGATGAAAAGGCTTCTATCAAAAAACAATGAATAACAACGCGACATTCAATAAGCGGAAAAAGCACCGCATGGCCGCATGGAAGGGGTCGATGACGAAAGGATTCCCGGCAGAGGAACACACGGCGAGCGCATCCTCGCCCGAAGACAACCTTTCCAATCTCGAAACACTCAGGAGAATGGTCTACCCCGGTCTTTCGGATCACCGAATGAATAAGCACGTCACGCATATGGAAAAAGCGCCCCCCTCGGCCGCGCGTGTCCATAGTAAATGACGGTCGCGCCGCCGACTATCAGGTACCTCACCCCGAATTCATGCAGAAGATACATGAACTCCAGGATGTCCGGAGAGAAATGGGATGATTTCATCCGCCGATACCACGTCGCACATCCTCACCCGCGATTCAATGTACCAGCCTCGTCACCCGCACACGGAAGCGCGAAGCACCACAGCATTTTCTTGTTGAAATGCCTGACGGCGGATGCGACAATTCCCTGCGCCGAAACGCGCGTACAGTACAATCAATGCCGCCGGTACAGGTTCGCCCCGTGAAAGAAAAAATAAAAATCGAAGATTTGAGGAAAAGCTTCGCGAGAAAGACCGTGCTCGCGGGTGTCGACCTCTCCGTGTACGAGGGCGAGGTGCTGTGCGTCATCGGCCGCAGCGGCTCGGGGAAGTCGGTCATCCTGAAGCACCTCATCGGCCTTCTCGAGCCCGACTCGGGCTCCATTCACATCGACGACGCCGAGTTTACCGGCGCTTCGGAAAGCGACCGGCACGCACAGCGTGCGAAGATCGGCGTGCTCTTCCAGGGCGGCGCACTCTTCGATTCCTTGAACATATACGACAACGTTGCCTTTGGCCTTCGCCGGCGCGGAGTTGCCGAGGAGGAGGTCGCCCATACCGTTGTTGAGATGCTCTCCCTGGTGGGCCTGCGCGGCATCGACGAGCGCATGCCCTCTGAAATATCGGGGGGGATGCAGAAGCGCGTCGCCCTCGCCCGGGCCGTGGCGCTCAAGCCGGCGATCATGCTCTATGACGAGCCCACCACCGGCGTGGACCCCATCACCGCCGGGGCGGTCGACCGCCTGATCCTGAAAATGCGCGACACGCTCGGCGTGACCAGCGCCGTCGTGACCCACGACATGAAATCGGCCTGGCGTATCGCCGACCGCGTCGCGATGCTCCTCGACGGACGCATCGTTTTTACGGGCACCGTGGACGAGCTGCGAGCCGCGGAGGACCCGTTCATCAGACAGTTCATCGAAGGGAGGGCCAATGGACCACGGGTTGCGTAGCGTCCTTATTCCCGTTCTGTGTGCATGCTGCTTCGTCGCGGGCTGTGGCGACGACGCCGGAAAAGCGCGTTCTGCCGCGCGGGACTTCATGCATGGCATCGTGTCGCGGATCGTGCAGGCCGGGCCGTTTACGCTCGGCTGCGACATCATGAGTAAAAAATACGATGGCGACCTCAGGCTGAGAGAGTACCCATGGCTTGCCGGCAAACGCATATTCATCGACCCCGGCCACGGGGGCCTGGGGAGAAAGGACCTCTTCCGCATCGGGCCCGGCGGCATCACCGAGGAGGAGGTGAACCTTCGCGTTGCGCTCATCCTCGCTTCCATGCTCCGCGATGCGGGCGCCGAGATCAAACTCGCCCGCGCGCGCGACGTCGATGTTCCGCTTAAAAAGCGCGTGGATATGGCGGAAGAATTCAACCCCGATCTGTTGATCTCGGTGCATCACAACGGCTCGGTGCGGCGGAGCGACGGCATAAACTACCCCTGCGTTCTCGCCTGGGGCGTCGACGAGGTGAATCCGGCGAGCTTCGATTTCGCGCGCATGCTCCTAGATCGCATCCACGGCATCATGGACGCGAAGGGCACGGTGCTTTCCGATTTCGCGGTGTTTCCCGAAACCGGAACGCACATTCTGCGCGAGACGCGCTACCTCTGCCCGGGCGTCATCGGCGAGGCCGGCTTTTTTTCGGACGAGGCCCACGCCCGCCATCTCGGCGAGCGGCTGTATAACCGCGAAGAGGCCGAGGCATACTTCCTCGCCGTGGCCGAATACTTCAAACGCGGACTTCCCTCCGCGACGGTGAAGATTTCCGCAGTCGTCGACAATTCCGGATACCAGCAGAACCTGATCGTCGACCGCTCGCCCGGCCTCTATATATTCGCCGACAGCGGCGCCTCCGGCGTGGACGTCGATGCGAAGTCATTCCGTGCGACGCTCGACGGCCTGCCGGTAAAAATCGTCCCCGTTACGAAGGAAATATTCCGCGTCGAATACGGGAAGAGGCTTTACCCTGGAAGCCACGCCCTGCGATTCTCGTTCACGAACGCCCGCGCCCAGCGAAGCCCCGTGTTTCTCGCATCGTTCAACGTGCTCGTCGAAAAGGGCGACTACGCCCGGCTCGTCGGCGAGGGGACGCGCCTGGCCGCCTCGCTCCGAACGGCGCGCGAGGGGCTATTCATGCTCCGCGCGGCGCTCTCCATGGGAACGACCGATCCGGCCGCCGACGCGCTCCTCTGGAAGCTCGCCCGCGCCTATGAGCTCCTGGGCGACCGCTCGCAGGCGTGGTACCACTACGCTCGTTTGTATTATTTCTATCCAGACAGCCCGTACCGCAAAAAGCTCTCCGGACGATTTTTGGGACACCGGTATCCGGTGGAGTTCCTTGGAACGAAGGTGAAGGTGGAGTTCGATCCGGGGCTGGAGGCCGTGGGCAAATAATCGATGAACAGCAACTGATGAATCATCTGACCAGAATACCGGCCGTATTATTACCGTGCGTCCTCCTCATGGCGTTACTCGTCATTCCGTGCGCCTGTATTCGAGTCTACGATGAGGACCTGAAAATCGTTTTCGACCGGAATGCCGGCGTTATGAACACAGAACTTTTCACGATGAACCATGATGGTTCCGGAATCAAACAATTGACTCATACCGCCGAGGGGATCAACGACCATCAGGCCTCGTGGTCCGCCGATGGCGCTTCGATTGCATTCTCCAGGGACACCGGGCCGTTTCACGAAATCTGGATCATGGACCACGACGGCGGCGAACAGCGACGGCTGACAACCGGCTTTTTCGATGGCTACCCCAGGTTTTCCCCCGACGGAAGATACATCTCTTTTTCACGAAGCACCGTCGGCGTCTGCGTCATAGGGCGGGATGGCGGCGGATTGGTGAACGCGAGCGGCCCCGCTTATAACGTTGGGTCCTGGCTGCCGACCGGGCTGCGGATCGTCTACGACGACGGTGCAGGCAACAACTTTTCAGCCAACCCGGACGGAAGCGACAGTCAGGCGATCTTCACCGCCGCCGGCGAGGTCAGGGAACCGGTCTGGTCCCACGACGGAAGGCGCGTTGCCTTCCTCAGAGAGAACGGATCATCTCATTTCGACCTCTGGGTTATGGATTCACTGGGAACAAATCAGGTCAAGTTGACTGATGTCCCCACTTTCCCGCCCGACAATTGCCAGACCCCGTCGTGGTCGCCGGACGGCGAAAAAATAGTTTTCACCTCGGAAGGCATTGGCATCTATGTCATCAATCCCGACGGCGCCGGCATGACGATGATACTTGGCGGCATCCTCGGGTCGGCCTGTTACCAGGGCAAGCCGCGCTGATGTTACTGTAATTATTCTTCACAACTCGTGGACTCGATCATATTTTACTTTGATTCCATTCCTCCCGTGGATTACCGGCAGTCAAGACATGCGGGATAACCATCCATCGGGGCGCGGAGGTTATCCGCGCCCCGATAGAACTCCTTCCTACGACGCGAACCTCTCCGAATACATCTCGCGCAGCTTGTACTTCTGCACCTTGCCGCTCGCCGTCATCGGGAAGCTGTTGACGAACTCCCAGTACTTCGGGATCTTGTGGCGCGCGATCTTCCCCTGGCAGAACTCGATGAACTCCTCGACGGTCGCGCTCATCCCCTCTTTGAGCTGAATGGCCGCCAGAACCTGCTCGCCGTACTTCTTGTCCGGAATGCCGACCACGTGCACGTCGTTCACCTTGGGATTCGTGTAGAGGAACTCTTCGAGCTCGCGCGGGTAGATGTTTTCGCCGCCGCGGATGATCATGTCCTTTATGCGCCCGGTCACCTTGAAGTAGCCGTTCGCGTCAACCTCGCCGAGGTCGCCGGTGTGGAGCCAGCCATCGACATCAACCGCCTTGGCCGTTTCATCGGGCATCTTGTAGTAACCCTTCATGACGCAGGCGCTGCGGGTCACGATCTCGCCCTGCACGCCGGCGGGCATGTCCTCGCCGGTTTCGGGATCGACGATCTTTCCCTCGATATCGGGGAGGAGCCTCCCGACAGTTGAAACGCGCAGCTCGACCGGGTCGTCGCGGCGCGTCATCGTCATTACCGGCGAGCACTCGGTCTGCCCGAAAGCGATCACCACTTCCGAACAGTGCATCCTGGTGCGCACCTGGTTCATCACCTCTATGGGACACGGGGCCCCCGCCATGATGCCGGTGCGGAGCGACTTCGTGTCGTATTTGTCGAAATCCGGATGCGCGAGCATCGCGATGAACATGGTCGGAACGCCGTTGATCGCGGTGCACTTTTCCGCGTTAATCGCCTTGAGCGAAGCGAGCGGGTCGAAGGACTCCATCACCACCATCGTCGAGCCGTGGTACACGCCGTTGAGCGTGCTCATCACACAGCCGAAACAGTGGAAGAGCGGCACGTGGATGAGAAGGCTGTCCTTCTCGGTGAGGCCCATCACGTCGCCGACCATGCGCGCGTTGTTGACGATGTTGTAATGGGTGAGCATGACGCCCTTGGGGAAACCTGTCGTGCCCGAGGTATACTGCATGTTGATGACGTCGTGGCTGCCGCACGAGCCAATCCGCTCCTCGAGCGCCGCGTCCGAAACTCCCGCACCCATCTTCACCGCCTCGTCGAAGGCGAACATGCCCGGCGTTGACGAGCGATCGCCGATATAGACGACATTTTTAAGCGACGGCAGCTTCGCCGAAGCGGTCTTGCCGGGGGCCTGAGTCTTCAGCTCTGGCACCACTTCGTTCGTTGTGTCGAAATAGCTCGTATCGCGGTATTTATCCATCAGCACGAGCGTGGTCGAATCCGACTGGCGCAGGATGTATTCGAGTTCATGCGACTTGTAGTTGGTGTTGACCGTCACGAGCACCGCGCCGATCATGCCCAGACCGAACTGCATGTAAACCCACTGCGGCAGGTTGGTGGTCCAGACCGACACGTGGTCGCCCTTTTTGATGCCGAGCGCCATGAAACCCTTCGCCACCGAAACGCACGAGGCTGAAAACTCGCGGTAGCTCTGGCTGATTCCGAACTCCGGATACACCAGCGCCCGGTTGTCGGGATACTTCGAGGCCGTTTCCTTTAACAGCCCGCCGATGGTAATTTCCCTGAACTCCGACATGGTAAATCCTCCTGATGTTGTAAATAAAGACAGTCTTCCATTGCCAGTCGCTCCACTCAGGATCCCGGATGTCAGGGCCTGCCGCAGTCCCCGGAAGTTACGGGCTTTCCCCCGCGGCCCGCGGGAAGGAAAACCCGGAATATCCGGTTATGCGGCACGTCCATTTCTATATATAGTTACGTCCCCTCTAGGCATAACAACCGATAGCGCGCGAGATGACCGTGCGCTGTATCTCGCTCGTCCCCTCGCCGATGGTCAGGAGCTTGTAATCTCGATAAAAGCGCTCGATATTGTACTCGCGCATGAGCCCGTACCCGCCGTGCAGCTGCACCGCTTCGTCCACCACACGGCCCATCACCTCCGAGCAGTAGAGCTTGGCCATGGCCGCGTGCTTCGAAAACGGCAGGCCGGCGTCTTTTAGATGGCAGGCCTTGTACAGCAAATTTCGCGCAGCCTCGATCTCGGTGGCCATGTCGGCGAGTTTAAAGGCGTTCACCTGGAACGTCGAGATGGGCACGCCGAACTGCCTGCGCTGCTTCGAGTATTTGAGCGCGAGCTCATAGGCGCCCTGAGCCCCGCCCAGTCCCATTGCGGCGATCGCGAGCCTCCCGTTGTCGAGGGTGGAGAGCATCTGGTGAAAACCCTCCCCGCGCCTGCCGACCAGGTTTCCTTCGGGCACCCGGCAGTCGTCGAAATAGAGCTCGCCGGTATCCGAGGCGCGCCACATCATCTTGCCCTTCATCTTCTTCGCCGTAAAACCGGGCGTGCCGTTGGGCACCATGATGCACGACACTTCTTTCTTGCCGTCCTCTCTCGTTCCGGTGATCGCCTGCACCACGCAGACGCCCGCCATCACCGAGGTCGAATTGGTTATGAATATCTTGCTTCCGTTTATCACCCACTCGCCGTTCTCGAGGCGCGCATTCGTCCTGCTCGCCCCCGCGTCGGACCCGGCGTCCGGCTCGGTAAGCCCGAACGAGGCGAGAATCTCGCCGCGGCAGAGCTTCGGCAGCCACTCGCGCTTCTGCTCCTCGCTTCCGAAATAATAGATGGGGCCGATACCCAGCGAATTCGCCGCGGCCACCGTCGCCCCGTGCGAGCCGTCCACCCTGGATATCTCCTCCACCGCGATGCAGTAGGAGAGATAATCCATGTGCGGCCCGCCGTATTCCTCCGACACCACGATGCCGAAGAGGCCCATGTTGGCCATCTTCCTCGTGAGGTCGGTGGAAAAACTTTCCGTCTCGTCGAGAATCTGCGCCATCGGCGCGATCTCGTGCTCGGCAAACTCCCGGACGTTGTGCCTGAGCAGCTTCTGTTCCTCGGTCAGTCCAAAATCGTACATGACCTTCCTCCGTGCGGTACTTCCGTTTTTATATTTCGCGTACTCCACTTTCTCCTAACTGCCCGGCGCGTATACGACCGGGGGACGACGCGAAGCGCCAAACGCCCTCTTTCTGTTCGCCGCCCCCCGTTGAACGGCCGCCGGATCCGGCTGGTAACCGGAACCCTAAAACGAAAACCCCTCCGGAAGCTGGTTTTCCTTCGTTCCCGCCGGTACCCACGAAAGATCGAGGATGGTGTAGGTGGGCCCCTGCTTTTTGAATATCGGCACTACGCGCATTCCCATCGCCGGTTCGCCGATCGAGAGGTAGCTCATTAAAATCGTCGCCACGCCGTCGAACTCGATATTGATGAACTTGATCGGCTTTTCCAGAATGTTGAACGCGCCCGAGCGCTCGCACACCATGAAGGTGTGGACCTTCGCCGATTTCTTGGCGATATCGGTCATGTCGATCACGGTGTTTTTCTTGAGGCAATCAGGGCAGTGTATCCGAAACGGCTGGTACACCGAGCCCTTGTACTCGCACTTCGGGTTGTCGCAGCGCGTCGCCATAAGCTTTCCCTGCGAAAGCGCCTCGAAGAACGCCGCCTCTCCGCCGTAGGAATGGATGTACGTCATGTCGCGCGGATTGGTGACGCCGAGCAGCTTCCAGCCGTTGTCGGCGTCGCGGATGGGCGTGTTGGGCGTCATGTGGTGGAAATCGCCCTTTATCTTGTACTGGTTGTTTTTAACAAAAACCTGTCCGAACATACTCATGGTTCATTCTCCTCTCAGGCGTCTTTCTTTAACAGATGATCAGGATCCATCAGGATCGTTGCGGTGACGTGCGAGCCGACGCCCGCGTGGCTGATCGCCAGCGCGCGCTTCGCTCCCTTCACCTGCAGGTCGGTCCAGTCGGCCGGCTTCTTGCGGTTGAATTCCTTCCAGCGCTTCTCGTCACCGTGCATCTCGGCCCAGCGATCCCAGAGATGACAGGCGATCTCGAAGGTCTGCATGATCCCCGTCGCGCCCACGGCGTGCATGCAGCCGATGAGCCCGCCCGAAAGATTGGAGGGAAGCTTGCCCGGCTTGCCGGTATGCGGATTGGTGTGGTAGCAGTCGCCGGATTCGACATAGGTGCGGCCCTCGCCGTACGGGCGGATACCGATGTCCTCATAGGTCTGCACGTCGCTGATCGTAAAGGCGTCGTGGAGCTCGATGACGTCCAGGTCCTCGGTCGGATCTTTTATTCCGGTCATCCTGTAGGCATACCATGCGGCCATGCGCGCGCCGAGGAAACCGGTGAAACCGGGATACCGGTCGCCGCCCGGGAAGCGCTTGCCGAAATCCTTGTACTGCTCCGCGGTCTCGTTGGGAAGAAGCGGTATTTCCATATCGCGCCGGTCCGCGGGACGCAGGGTATGCGAACCCGCTGTTACATATATGCGCAGCGGCTTGTTCTTCGAATTTTTGGTGAGCTTTATAGCGGTCGGCTCGTCGCAGATGATCGCGCACGCGGCGCCCACGCTCATGAGGCAGGCGTCGAGCGCGCGGAGCGGATAGGCCACCACCGGGGACTTCAGCACGTCTTCCACGGTAATCTTCAGGGGACCCTGCGCAAACGGATTGAAGCGCGCGTAGCCGTGATGCTTGACCGATATTTCGGCAAGCGTCCGGCGGAACGACTCCTCCTCCTTGCCGAAAACCTGCCAGTATTTCTGCGCCATTACCGCGTAGTATCCGGTGTAGATATGGCCGAGCGGCCCTTCCCAGTCTTTGTCCGCGGCGCAGGAGATAAGAAAGTTCCCCTCGTCGGTGGGCACCTCGTCCATGCGCTCCCATCCCATGGCAAGTACGCAGTCCGAATAGCCCGAGGCCACCGCTTTCATCGCCTCCCAGAGGGTGGAACCTCCGGTTGCACCCCCGGTCTTAACCCCGATATTGCCCAGCGGGTCAAGCCCCAGCCGGTCGTGGATAACGGCCTCCCCGAGAAGCTGGTCGCCGAAGTGGTCGGCGAAATGTCCGTAATAACAGGTGTGGATATACTTCTTGAGCTCCGCCGGCTCCATGGAGAGCATATCGGCCGCCATGGTGAGCGCATCGACGCAGAGCTCCTCCGTCCTCTTGTCCGGAAAGGCCCGGTCGAACTTTGACTGACCGGCCGTAACCAGGTACACCGGACGCATGAGCTTTGGAACCTGTAGCTGCTGTTCGCTGAATTTGATCATACGTACATCCCCTCTCGTCTTTATAGTTTGAATGCGGCCGGCCAAAGGCCGGCGCGCACAATCCAGAACCCGACTGGATGATCATCCAATTTTAATATAAAAAAATATCCAAGCCGTAGCACGACGTGTGAATAGCCGGGCTTTCCCCGCCACAGGCGGGGAAAGGAGCCCTGCATCAGCCCGGCATATCCGTTCATAACGTTCCCACCCACAGCACCGCGGCGCGTCCCTTCGACCGCCCCGTTACCAGCTGATTCTCCGGCACCGACCAGTAATGCACCGCGTCGCCCTCCGAAAGCCTGATGCGCTCGTCTCCGTGTATCAGCTCAACCGAGCCGCGGAGCACGCACAACACCTCCTGGCTGTTCTTGATGTTCTTGCGGACGGGTATGCTGCGATCCTTTTCGATAAGCAGTACCGAACTGTCGATAACCCGCCGGTTCTCCGGCGGGAAGAACCGCCTTGTGACGAAACCGGAGGCGGGTATATCCGCATCGTCCCAGTCGTCCCTGCGCACCACCACCAGCTTTTCCTGCTTGCGTGCCTGGTTGAGAAGATCGCCGGCTTCCATGCCAAGCGCACTGCATATATTCACGAGCGTGTCGACCGAAGGCGAATTGACGTCGTTCTCGATCTGGCTCAGAAAGCCTTCGGAGATACCCGCCTTTTCGGCGACCACCTTGAGCGTGAGCTTCCGTTCCTTTCGCTTCTGCCGCAAGAGCGCGCCGAGATTCATTATCTCCAGACCAGCATATAAATATTTGCTAATAGTTAATATATACCATAAGTAAACATTTATTAAATCTGTCAACGATTTATTGAAAATGTAGAAGAGGGGTTGATTCCAGCGCGGGAGATCTAGTCCAGCAAACAGGAAAAACCAACGCTCACGCTGTGGGCCGGGAATGATTTTCCGACGAGGGATGATCGTAAAAACGGATTGGTATCGGGGCCGTACCCGGCCCCCGCCCCTCCTCCGGGGCCGGCTCCGTCCTCCTTGGAAGGTGAGGTCGGCGCCTGGTAATACATGAATGAGTAAAATATCGAGCCCCGAAGGCCACTCTGAAGCTTGAGGTTAAGGCCGGCATCGGCCGCGTAAAGAGAATAATCCGACGAGTCCCGGCCGATACCCGCGCCGAACATCACGGACAGGGGCACCGTCGCCTCTATGCCGACCCCCATCCTCCCGACCGTTTTATAGTACTCCGCCCCCGTGTTTTCGAAATCGATACGGTCATGATCCAGTCCCGCATCGAACCATAGCATGTCGGAAACGTTCCATGCCAGTTCCAGCGAATACAGGCTCCTGTTGTTTTCGATGTCGAGCCCGCTCAACACGTAGTCTTCCTTCGTGGAAGCGTATTCCCCACTTACGGAAACCTCCGCGAGATCAAGCGATGCCATTACCCTGTATTCGAATCCGCGGAAGGACATGTCTCCGGAGGAATACTTGAATCCGGCCGACAGCTCAAAATACGGCACCGGCGAACATACTATCTCCGCGCGGGGCTGACCCAGATCCACATTACCGTAGTTTCCCGCCCCGTCCGTTACCTGGTAGCGCTGGTGCCTCGTGTACCCCGCAAGCGCTTTGAAAATCACGGCGGAGAAGCCCACCGCGGCATCGAGTCCCCATGAAAAATTCGGCTCGTTGACGCCTGATGAATACAGGCCCCTCGCCCCGGCCTCGAAATAGAATCCCTCGCGCTCCGCCGCCGGCGCCCCGGCCGTCGCCAAAAGAAACAGGAACAGCCATGCGCGGACCACGCCGCGACGACGTTTCCTGGCTCCGGTTGTTTCTGTCATCACCGCCCCTGAAAACGCATCAAAAAGAATGGAAAACGAAAACGCAAGGTAGCTTTGCCAGGAATACCGTCCGTCCCCCAGGCGCGACGGGGAACGGACGATCACCCGCCCGCGATGCAAGCCTATGCGGACGGATCGCCAAACGCCAGAACAAATCGGATTGCCGGCGCCCCGGTTATTTCCCGGCCTTCATCTCCTTTTTATTCTCCCGTGCCTCCTTCCGCGTTTGCTTCATCTCCTTGCGCATTTCCTTCTTTTCCCGGTGCTCCTTTACGCGCTCCCTGTTCTGGATCCTGGTAGTGTCGCCCTTGTTCTCGGTCTGCTGTTCCACCTTCACGGGCTCTTCGGCGGCAAGCGCCATGGACGCGGCGAACGCAAGCGACATCAGCGCACTGACGAGTTTTTTCATGGACATCCTCCTCTTCGGAATGTTATATAATGAACGCGATCGCCGGCTTCACCGCGATCGTTCGCCATTACCCATGTAAAACGATCCATGACGCGAAAAGGGACACGAGAAACGGAAAAAATGATCGATCCCGACGAGATAACCCGCCTTTACGACCGCCATGCGAGCGAGCTCATGGCGTTTATATTCGCCCATGTAAAATCCCGCGAAACGGCAGAGGACCTGCTTCACGATACCTTCATCAACCTCATGCGCTTTTCACGCGAGCGCACCATCGATTACTCGAACCTGAGAGCGCTGCTCTATAAAATCGCACGGAACCTTTCCATAGATCACCTGCGCCGCGAGAACCGTCGAAATCCTCATGCCGGTTTCGCAAACACCCGGGAAGGAACACCCGACAACACCGCCGAGCGACTGGAGATGGATGAAACCGAGCGCGAGATCGACCGTATTCTCGAATCCGCCGACGCCCTTTCGCGTGCGGTTTTTTTGATGAGACGGGAGTCGGGAATGACGTACGCGGAGATAGCCTCGAGCATGGACATCTCGGAGCGAACCGCCAAAAGAAAAATGCGAAAAATGCTTAACCTGCTCTCGGAAGAATTGAAAAAGGCCGGAATTATGCTGTTTTTTCTCGCCGCCTTGGCCCGCATCTTTTGTGATATCGTTGTATTCTAAGAGGGGATTATCGCTTTTCATGAAACTCCATCCGTCAAATAAAAAGATCGCCTCTCTCGCGGCGGAAACCGAGTCTCACGCGGAGCGTGGCCGGCTCGAAGCTCATATTCGCGACTGCGAGCGCTGCGCCGGGGAATACGACCGCTTGCTGTCGCTTCTGAAATCGCGCCATACCGGAAAAATCAATCCCTCTCCGGCACTCCGGGAACGACTGCTTAACTCGGCGGAAGCCCTCAATTCCGCCCCCTCCGCCGCCGCGAAAAACAGGAACCGGCGTTCCGTCTCCCGGCAGGGCCATTGGCCCGTTACAGCCATCGCCGTAAGCATCATAGCGCTTACCGCGGGCCTTCTTATCTCGAGAATGTACTGGCTCACTCCTCCCTCCCTCTCGGTTACACAGGCACATGGCGATGCGGTGATTGATGGAATTCCCGCCGTCGCCGGGAATTCCATCCCTGGCGGAAGCCGAATCGTGCTCGGGCGGGCGTCTTTACTGGAGTTTACCGATGGATTGCATCATGCCGTTCGCCTGGGTGGCGGCTCGGATATGAGGATAGAAGAGATCCAGCGCGACACATCGGATCAAAAAACCATTTTTACTTACAATCTTGACAGGGGAGCCTTCTACTTCAGGTCGCAGGATAATGCAGGCCGCCGGTTCATAATCTCGACACGGTTCGCGTACTTCATCCCGACCGGAACCGAATTTCTTCTGATTGCTTCGGCGGAACAAACCGCGCTGATCATGGTGAACGGCAGGATATTGGCCACCGCCTCATCATCCGGTAAAACGGGCACGGCCACAGGAGGAGAAATAATCATTATCGGGAAGGACATTTCAATATCGCACGCGCGTGACAGCGATCTCGCGCTGGCAAGAAAACTCACCGAGGCGAAAACAGGCGTCGACATTTCACCGAACAACCTGCGGGCGGACATCGCAACGCCCGTAACCGCCCCGAACACCGCTGAAACCCGCATAGAAGGCGGGGGCATACCGGCAACCGATCGGGTTATCCCCTCGAACCAAGACAGCGATCGCACCGGGATGCGGAGGGAATCACGGGAGGCACGACAGGAAATGCAACGGGTGCGGCGCGGTGGACGCGGCCGATAAATTGCCGCGGCGGGGACACCGCGTCTGCGGGGACACCCCGGAAGATGGCCTCAGCCCGTGTACACCACGGCGAGCACCTGCGCGGGTCCGGCTCCCGAGCTTTTGAGCGAGTGGGGAACCGAGGAGAGATAATAGATGCTGTCTCCTTCCTTGAGAATCTCCTCTTTCTTACCCAGCCGGATCAGCAACTCGCCCTCGAGCACGTACAGGAACTCCTCGCCCTCGTGGCTGGAGAGCTCGTCCGCCGTGCCCCCTGCCGGGAGCGTGACGATGAACGATTCCATATGGCGCGAGACCACGCCGGTAGAAAGGGACTGGTAGAGGTACTGCGGGTTGTCCCTGGTGCCCGACGGGGTCCTGTGCGTATCGCGCCGGTCCTCCCTGCGGATCACCGAGTAGCTGTAGCCGGACTCCTCGTCGAGGATAATCCCGGTGGCGACGCGAAGCGCCTTCGAAAGCCGGATGATGGATCCCAGGTCCGGGAAAACCTTCACGTTCTCGACTTCCCGCAGATACCGCTCGTCGACGCCCGCGAGCTTCGCGAGCTTTTCGAGCGATATTCCCTGCATCTCGCGGATCCTTTTCAGGCGCTCGCCGATGAATGTCTTCTCTTCGCTTTTTTCCTGCTGGCCGTAATAACCGGCGAGATCATCAATATAGTTCTGATACTCTTCGCTCTTTACCTGGGTTCTCATGCCGTCACCTTTTCCCTTTCCGAAACGATCCGCCGCGGGCGGCCGTACGGTATGTCAACAGAATATTCACTCCGGGAAGATTTCGTCAACAGCAAAAAAGCACGATGAGTGGACGTTACGCGCCGTAGAGAACGGCGAGAATGATCGAAC